>CAIRBC010000419.1 GCA_903876685.1 uncultured Nitrosomonadales bacterium
AGCTTGAGGGTCGCCTGGCGAAGAATAGCAGCAACTCCAGTAAACCGCCTTCTACAGATGGGTACAACAAACCCAAACCGAAGTCGCTACGGCAGTCAGGGGAGAAGCCGAATGGCGGTCAAAAGGGACATACTGGTTCTAGTTGGCGAGCCCCGCCGATATTTGCATCAAGTTATCTTGTATTACCTGACGTGCCTTGTCAGCAACCTTTGCTTGACCGTGTTCGATGGTGTCGATATGGCAGAACAAATCCTTTTCGAAGCGGTGCAGAGTTTGGCGGGTGCGGGCACGAATCACAGGATCGGTGGACATCAATAGCGAAAGCGGAAAGCGTTCATCGATGTACTCGTTGATGATGTTTGCCTCATATAGCACCAGATCACGTTCCACCAACACTGGCACTGCTTGGTAAGGATTAATCATCATGAGATCTTCTCGATGGCTGAGCATATCTACATCAACAATCTTAAAATCAATGGCTTTTTCAAACAGCACGAAACGGCAGCGTTGGCTAAACGGGTCTACCATTCCAGAGTATAGCTTCATCATGGTGGTGAGGGTTTCTCTTAATTTAGCTATTACAGATCAAAAACATCAGGCAGGTCGCGACCGCCGTAGATCACGCGTTCAATCCGCACGACATCGCTCATGACGCGGAAAAGAATTGCATAGTTCCCGACGGTTGCCATGCGCGCCTCCTCGCCAATGTCAGGGCGGAGTTGGTAGATTAGTGGGTTGAGTCGGATATCGGAAAATTTCGTGCGAATGTCCTTAATGAACGTTAAGGCTCGACCGGGATTATCTTGCGCGATAAAGTCAGCGATATCATCCAGATCGCCTTCAACATAGCTAGAAAGTTCCAGTTGCATCACTTTGCAGCTTCGGCTATGGCTTGATACTTACGCTCCAGGCGATCAAGTACATCGTCAGCAGAGATGCCTGTTGTCTTGTCGTTTAGTGCTTCCTGCCAGACTCTACGCAATTCAGTAACACCTTGCTGGCGCAAGCTGCGCTTATATGTCCAGTCGCGTAGCGCATCACGAATGACTTCGCTGCTTGATGCATATTCGCCGGTAGCAACTGCACCACGGACGATATGAACCATTTCAGGTGGCAAGGCAATGCTGATTTTTTCGGCGGTGCTCATTTGAGTTCCTTTGAGTATATAGTAGGAATTATTCCTACCATAATAGCAAATCCGAATAAAGTGGCAATAGAAATCGGCATAAATACTCACTGCCCAAGCTATCAATCCTTGCCGGACTGGTTATCAGACAAACCATGGGTCATTGTGAGCAGTAACGAATAGTTGGCGTGTCGTTATGCTGAAAGCTTGCTGTCATACGCCAATGGCGTATAATAAAATTATGATATTTATTGAGACACCGACATTTACGCGCCTGATTTCAGAGCTATTGGATGATAACGAATACTCAAGGCTGCAAAATGAGTTAGTCAAGCGTCCAGATGCCGGTGACCTAATTAAAGATGGCGGCGGAATTCGCAAATTTCGCTGGAAGCGTGCATGGACGGGCAAGAGTGGAGGGATTCGTGTTATTTATTATTGGATTACTGAAGACGACCAGTTTTTGATGCTTGTAGCCTATCCCAAGAGTACAAAGGACAGCCTGACTGACAAAGAGACAGCCATTTTACGAAAAATTGTAAAGGAACTATAAACTATGGACAAGACGCTTTTTGACGACCTCCAGCACAGCCTGAAAGAAGCGGCTGCTATTCGTAGAGGTGAACTTGCACCTGGAAGGGTGACGGAAATCAGTTCGCCTGATGCCAAGTCCATTCGTGCAAAAGTTGGATTAAGTCAGAGTGATTTCGCGAAATTGATTGGTGTAAAGGTTGCCACCCTGAGGAATTGGGAACAACACCGCCGCCATCCAACTGGAGCTGCAGCTGCGTTATTGACGATAGTGGAAAAAGAACCCGATGCAGCGCTACGTGCACTGCATTCATAAAGTCGTATCTGAATCCTTGCCGGACTTTTGCCGGTCTCGGTTATGCATCGTTATGCGCTGTAGTGCATGGTTGTAACGTAAGACTAACGGCGCATGTTAATTAAATCAATATGTTACATGTAAAGTGCTATTCTACGAAGCAAGGGGTAGGGCGTTCGAATCGCTCCGGGCGCACCAAATAAACAAGGACTTACAGAAATGTGAGTCCTTCTTTTTTGTTCGGGCTAGCACCGGGTTAGCACCAGAACCAAATCAGTTCATTTCAATAACGCCTTATTCCACAAGCATTAACCGGACTTTAACACCAAAAACAGTAATACTGTTTATTTCAAATCCAATTTAATTATGTGAAATTTTCAACTATATGAATATTAACGATTATATATTTTTGCTTACTTTAAAAGTGTCGCTGTAGTGCCATATAATTTCACCAAAAATCGAAATGCCTATTGCTTTCGTAGTAAAATTGGGTTTATGTTTATACGCAAAACCAAAACTAACAGCACCTCCACTGGCGAGGCATACTTCACGCACCGCTTGGTGCGCGTAGAACGTATCGGTGGAAAAG
>CAIRBC010000420.1 GCA_903876685.1 uncultured Nitrosomonadales bacterium
CGATAAAGCCGCTAACCCTACCTACGGAAACCCTCCCCCATGTCACTTCAAGGTGGCATATTCACCCAGAACCCAGTCGTAGGCGACAGCGCGCCATTTGGCATGGTCGAAAAGTCGAGGTAATTTTTATTCGCAATGTAACCCGAAAGTCCACCGCTGTTGACTAAACTCGGTGCCCAAAAGTACCAATTCGAATGCACAGCGTCCCAAGCCCAAAGAGTA
The DNA here is from genome assembly GCA_903876685.1 of uncultured Nitrosomonadales bacterium. Classification (GTDB taxonomy): domain Bacteria; phylum Pseudomonadota; class Gammaproteobacteria; order Burkholderiales; family Gallionellaceae; genus Gallionella. The sequence goes on from CAIRBC010000420.1 coordinate 223, forward strand.
GTGAGATTGGCGTATACATTTCCCGCTGCGGGCTGCATCGAAAGTGTCGTGGCAATGGCAGCATCGAAGCTTGCCGGGGTCGGGCTGTCGCCGGTCGCAACCAGGCTCCAGTTATGCAGCAGCGCATGCGCACCACCCGCCGTAACCGGGTTGGCTTTTGCCGGTGCAAAGCTCACCGACTGCACCGTGGCTCCGGTTGGCAGAGGAGCCGTGAACGCTAACTTCGCGTTTACCCAGAAACCTTCACCCCCATTGACCGTCCCGAGTACGTCATATCCCTTGCTTAGCGCGTAACCGGCAAGGTCTGCGAGATTCGCCGGTGGTGCATAGAAAGCCCACTTGCTAGTGGCCGCTATCCATTTCCAGACGGTCGCGACCTTGTTGCCATCATTGAATGTTGCGTTTACATCCAGCGCCGCTTCTACGCTGTTGCCGAGCAGGTTCCAGCCAACTATCAGGCTCAGCTGATTCGCAGGGATTACGACAAAAGTCGCACTGATCGGGCAGTTAGCCAAAATTGCACCCGTCGTGTAAATCCCGCCACTGAGGCTACCGCTGCAACCAGAAACAACAGCCGTGTAGCCAGCATTAGGTGTGACGGTAAGGTTTGCAGTTTTACCGGATGCCACGAGCTGTGAAGCAGGCGCAATGCTGCCATTTACCCCGGCACTTGCAGAAACAGTGAAGCTGCTCTGGCTGACTGCGGGAATCGTGACCGAGGCAGCAGCACTTTTTGCCGAACAATTCAGTGCCGCGTCGCAGGCCATCACGCTATAGCTGTAGGTCGTACCGGCTGCAACCGTGCTGTCGCTGTAACCCATCACATTACCCAGCGTAGCGATCAACGTCCCACCACGATAGATATTATAGGTGGTCACAGCGACATTATCGGCAGAGCCAGTCCAGGAAAGATTGGCCTGACTTGCGCCTGCAGCAGCGGCTGTGACATTGAGTGGGATACTTGGGGCCTGGGTGTCGGCTGGATTGGCTGCCTGAAGCGGTGGACAGTCGTTCTGACTGACACCTACACCCGTAACCACAGAGCGCATCAAGCCCTTGGCACTGCCAGCGGCATAAGCGACACAGAAAATGCCGACGTCTTTGGTCAGGTCGAACTTGGTTGTGTCATACACGGAGATATTGCTGTTGCTGCTGTTCAATGTGACTGTATTGCCATGATAGCTATCGGTGGCCACCCCACCGGCTGACTGTTTCCAGCCACCTCTGGTCAAAACAGCTGCCACCAATGTTGTACCGCTTCGGGTGATGGTGGAAGCATGAACCATGCCGGCCGGTAATGCAGTTCCAGTTAGCAACTTAGAATTTGGGTCGAGATAAGCGACCACATAAACGTTCCCTGTTTGGTTGATATCCGCAGGATTGTAAGTGATCGAAGCACTAACATTAGCTGCCTTGGTGATTTCCAGCCAGTAGGGAGGAAGCTTGTCGGGGGAGATGTTCTGGGTAGCTCCTGTCAGATTGAGGGGGCCACTGGCGGTTTCGTTTGACACCAGCGTCGTGTTCTGCCGGTGTGCTAACGTACCGTCCCCGATCTGTCCAAACCAGTTTGCACCCATCGCCCATACGCTGCCATCATTCTTAAGAGCCACGGTGTATTCGGTTCCTGCACTGATGTAACTGAAGTCCCCGCTCGTACCAATCTGTATCGGAACCCAACTACTCGTGGTTGAGCCATTGCCGAACTGCCCTTTGTCGTTGGCACCCCACGTCCAAAGGTTGTGATTGGTATCGAGCGCCAGATTGTGGTTGAATCCTGCCGCTATAGCACGATATAGGGTTCCGGGGGTAATCTGCGTTGGTTTATTCACATCACCAACCGAATTATTGCCCAACTCGCCATTACTATTCGATCCCCATGTCCACAGAGTGCCGTCTTTTTTCAGGCCGATTGAGTGATAACCAGCGGCTGAAATGGCAAGATAATTGGTATCAATAGGTGCGCCCGGAGCGTTCCTGGCCGTTGTGGAGCCATCGCCCAATTGCCCGTGGTCATTGGCTCCCCAAGCATACAAACTGCCGTCATCTTTCAGTCCCAGAGTATGGCTGATACCTGCGCTAACCTGAATGAAGTTTGCCCCGACAAAAACAGGGCTTGGCGTAGACGAGGCGTTACCGTTGCCGAGTTGTCCGTAGTTGTTGGCACCCCAGGCATACAGGTCGCCATTAAGCTTGATTGCCAGAGAATGTAACGATCCTGCTGCCACAATCTTGTAGCCGCTGTCTATCTGCTGAGGTTTAAGCGCAACATTTTGCGAACCGTCGCCTAGTTGCCCGCTGGAATTGGCTCCCCAAGTCCATAGACCGCCGTCAGCGGTCAGCCCTAGCGTATGGTTATCTCCGGCGGCTACCGCCGCGTAACTGCTGCCGATAGATTCCGGCACACTGACGTCATTTGTCGTGCCATTGCCCAGTTGCCCATAAAAATTGTGCCCCCATGCCCAAAGTGTACCATCAGGCTTTAAAGCGACGGAATGACCGAAGCCGCCGGTAATGACCGGTCCCATTACGGTCAAAGTTTGCAAGGGCGTCACCGCATTCGAGTCTACCGATTCTGCACTGTTACCAATCGCATTGGTTGCATGGACGGTGAATTTGTAACTCAGGCCGCTGACTAGTCCTTTGATTAGAATCGGAGGGGAAATACTCGTAGCGGTCAACCCGCCCGGCGAAGAAGTTACAGTGTAACCGGTAATCGCGGAACCTCCATTGCTGCTAGCTGCCGTAAAATTCACCGTGGCACTGGTTATTCCAGGTATCGCACTAATGCCCGTTGGCACACCGGGAACCGTCGCCGGGATAATGGGGCTTGAGGGAAGTGAATCGGAACCGGCACCGACGGAGTTACTCGCATTAACCGTAAAGGTATAACTCGTTCCGTTGACCAGGCCTAACACAAGATGTGAAGTGGCGAGTGGATTCACTGTCACATCCGCACCATCCGATGGAATTGAGCTCACAACATAACCGGTAATCGCAGTCCCGCCGTTGCTGACGGGTGCATTGAATTTTACCGTGGCACGGCCGTTGCCAGGCGTAACTGAAACTATGCTGGGCGCACCGGGAGTGGTGACCGGTATGACAGGACTTGAGGCAAGCGACGGATTTCCCTGACCTACCAAATTACTTGCGGTGACAGTGAAAGTATAACTTACCCCGTTTGTCAAACCCGTCACATGATGGATCAAGTCAGTAGATCCTGCATTGCTGTCTGTACCACCTGCAGGAAAGGAGTTTACCGTGTAACCGCTAATGTCTGTCCCGCCATTGCTCGCAGATGCTGCGAAAACAATTGTAGCCTGAGCATTATCTGGCACCACAGAAATAATCGAGGGTGCGCCAGGAGTCGTTAAAACGATTGATGGTACGCTTTGGCAATTAAACCAGTTGCCTGCAGCAGCCACCCAGGCTGAGTCAATAGCATTATTCCCACTGGAAACTAAACTGTTACCACATAGCTTGCTATCTCCTACGACTTTATTCCCGTAGGCGTTGAGGGTGCTTGGTGCCAAGGGCACTGAGCCCGTTAAAAAATTATTACTGACCCTGAAGGCTTGCAAATTTATCAGTCCATTGAGCGATGGGATTGAACCAGTTAACTGATTATTTCCGACCTCAAAAAATATCAAAGCGCTTAGTCCATTCAAAGAAGGGATCTGCCCAGATAACTTATTACCATAAACATTAATTTCCCTCAATGCCGCCAACGTGTTAAACACTGGCAAGACGCCAACAAGATTATTATTAAACAAATCAATCTGAATAACATGAGCATTCACTGAATCACAAATAATGCCGTACCAAGTACACTCCGTACCTACGGAACTGTTCCAGTTGGTATTATTGATCCAAGATGCTCCGTTGGTCGCAGTGTATAGGCTAGTCAGAACCGCACGTTCAGAAGCAGGTATGGACGATGGTGCCTGTGCATAAGCTAATGTGGAATTCAGTAAAAATAATAGGAAATATATACGCAATACAGTTGAAAAAATTGAAACTTTCCGATAGACGTTATAAAGTATCGCAAGCGCTAAACAATAAAACCATAAAAATGGGAACTTTTTGAAACGGAGGTTTTCATCTAATTGCTGGACGCTGGTACGGAACGCTTGAGTTACGATAAACATCAAGAGCCTCCCCAGGCGTCAGAATGTGGTTATATTATTTATTCAATGACCTTCGTCGGTAACTAGCCCCACAAACCCCGTCCATATACACGCCTAGACTTCATTCTGGGTTAATCAAGCTGAGCTCCATACCATCAATGTGACACGATATGTTTGAAGCGATGAAATGCGATGCCGGATGAATTTTCTATGAAACTATAATGGTTTGTCAACATGAAAAAATGCACCAACAGATTCTCGACAATGCTATTGTCGCCGATGTTGTAGCAGACATCTTCGCGTGGTCTGGACTGGACAAGCCGAATATAGGCCTGCTTTCGAACAAATTTCTCGAAGACGTTCGTTAGATGAAAGTCGTAATCTAGCCGTAGAGTTGCTGGGAAAGTTACTTCGCGATGAAATCAAGGCGCGTGCACGCAACAACGTGGTATAAGAGAAAAAGTATGGCGACCGTTTGTTGGAAACCTTACGCAAATACCACAACCGCGCTATTGAAACGGCTTAGGTCATCGAAGAACTAATCCAAATGGCCGAGCGCCAGTCGCTTTTTCCCGCGAAGGTTGTTGTGAGCGCAACGGCCTGATCCCAAGTGTAGGTGCTTGCCGTTCCGATGCAGGTACTGCCATCCCAGGTTTGCCTCATGGAGCAACGCATCCAGGTCAACCCCGTGGTCTTAGGCGTAACCGTGCCATCTTGCTTATCGATGAAGTCTGTGGTCGGCGTACTCGGCACGGCGTAGACCGCCGAAACAAACAACAATAACCCGACTGCCAACCATCCCAATAAATTCTTTTTAATATTCTACTCCACCAGTCACCATTCATTCGGGGCTAACGCTCCTCCTACAAACCCATATTCCTATCCCGCTTCGACTTCAAACCCCACCACGTTGCGCTGTTCCCGGGAGAACTCTATACCGACCAGATTGATCGGTTGCCCCGCAGCACGGTATTTGTCGGCATAGGCTTTATCCTTGAGTTGCTGCAAGGCGCGACCCTCTGGAAAACATTCAACGACCTTGAATTC
>CAIRBC010000421.1 GCA_903876685.1 uncultured Nitrosomonadales bacterium
AGCGACCGGCCCAAAAACCGGCTGCTGCGCACCCAGGTGGGCGCCGAAGAAATCGCCGAAGTGGTGAGCCGCGCGACCGGCATTCCGGTCTCCAAGATGATGCAGGGCGAACGCGACAAGCTACTCAAAATGGAAAGCAAAATTCACGAGCGGGTGGTCGGGCAGGACGAGGCGGTGCGCCTGGTGTCAGACGCGATCCGCCGCTCGCGCTCAGGGCTTTCCGACCCGAACCGCCCTTACGGTTCCTTCCTGTTCCTCGGCCCTACCGGTGTAGGCAAGACCGAATTATGCAAGGCGTTGGCCAACTTCATGTTCGATTCTGAAGATCATCTGATCCGCATCGACATGAGCGAATATATGGAAAAACATTCAGTAGCCCGCCTGATCGGGGCACCACCCGGCTATGTAGGCTACGAAGAAGGCGGCGGTCTTACGGAAGCGGTGCGGCGCAAACCCTATAGCGTGATCCTGCTCGACGAAGTGGAAAAGGCACATCCGGACGTCTTCAACGTGCTGTTGCAAGCGTTGGATGATGGCCGGATGACCGACGGACAGGGGCGTACCGTGGACTTCAAAAACACGGTAATCGTGATGACCTCGAATCTGGGCAGCCAGATGATCCAGCAAATGTCGGGCGACGATTACCAGGTGATTAAACTGGCGGTGATGGGCGAAGTCAAGAGCTATTTCCGCCCCGAGTTTCTGAACCGCATCGACGAAGTAGTGGTATTCCATGCGCTGGACGAAAAGAATATCTCGGCCATCGCGCGCATCCAGATCAAATATCTGGAAGCTCGGCTGTATGCGATGGAAATGAAACTGCTGGTCAGTGATGCAGCCCTTGCCGAAATCAGCAATGCCGGCTTTGATCCAGTCTATGGTGCAAGACCCTTGAAGCGCGCGATCCAATCACAACTGGAAAACCCGCTGGCAAAACTGATACTGGAAGGTCGCTTTGCCGCAAAAGACACTATAAGAGTCGATTGCATCGGCGGCGTAATGCGCTTCAACAAGGCTTAACGCGGCGCTGCTCAAAAATATCGCCAAAAAACATGGGGCTGTTATGCTTTACGCATAATGCCCCATCGCTCAGCCATATTAAAAGGGAATCATATGTTGGATTTAACACTTTTAACCCGCCTGAAAAAACAAATTATCACGGCTACCGATTTCAAGGAACCGTGGGAATATTTTTTTACTCACTTTGCAGAAGTGCCGGGGTTTATTGCTCTGGGCAACACCGTGAATGATGAATATCTAACGCAAGTCATCAGCCAGGTAGCCAGCACCGTACTAAAGCAACCCGTCACCGTCAGCGCCAGCATGTTGAAAAAAATCCCAGAATATGACTTTATACACGGCGCGGTGTTCGTGCAAAATATCATGGCAAATATCATCTATTTTTCCGATGTGGATACCGGCATATTTGCAATGCTCAAGCCCCGCAGCAACGCCGAATTCATGCTGGTACGTTTCTCCTGCGCCACCGCCACAGGAAATGCAACTGTACTACACTGAAAAATAAGGTTTGCTCCCGATTGGGAACTAATTTCACATCTTGAAGGCGCACACCGACTTCGTCAGATTCTCTGACTGCTCTTCCAGCGATTCTGCTGCAGCCGTGGCTTGTTCGACCAGGGCTGAATTTTGCTGGGTTACTTCGTCCATCTGAGTAATCGCCAAATGAACCTGTTCGATTCCCTGACTTTGTTCCGCAGACGCGGCAGAAATTTCGGACATGATGTCGGTCACATGCCGGATTGCGCTGACAATCTCTTGCATGGTCTGACCTGCCTCGGAGACCAGCCTGCTACCTTCACCGACTTTTAATCCTTGATAATTTTCTGCGACAAATCACCGTTCGCCAGTGCCGTGGCGACACGCGTGACATCTTTCAGACCCGTTTCAGAAATATTCGACAAGCTGTCCAACAGCTCGGACAATTCCCTGATATAACCAGCCTTTCCCGAAAGCGCAATTTTGACGCTGAAATCGCCTCGCACCGCCGCCGCTTCGACCAACTGTTTAATTTCAGAAACTATTGATCGCAGGCTATCCTGCATGGTATTCATTGCCTCTAACTGCCTGCCGATCTCATCACGACTGTGAATCACGATGTTACTGGACAAATCGCCGGCTGCAATCCGATTGGCTACCATGACAGACTGATCTATCGGACTGATGACCTTGCGTATCCACATACCGATCAAAAAATACAGGCTAATTTGCAATGCAATTTGTAGGCTCCACACCCAATATCTGACCTTGTTCAGCAAGGTCAAATCTTCACTCAAATCCATGGTGACACTTTCAGTCCATATATCTACAAACTGAATCAAGCCGGCATTTCCTGATGAGTATGACACTGTTTAGGGCAAACCCGTCCGCAGGCACCACAGCCAATACAATCCAGCGGGTTTGCCAGCGACATTACCATGGTATTGTCTTCGTCCTCATCATAAGCCTCATCGTCTTCACTACGTTCAATCAGTTCGAAGACCTCGCGCGGGCAAACTTTATAGCATCTGCCACAACCGATGCATCTTGCCTGATTCAGGTCAGTGACAAACTCCGGGGTATAGGGGGTACCACCACGGGTAATTCCAGTAATCGGTTTCATGGTCATTCCTTTAGTTGCTGAGCGGCTAGTAATTTTGCATTGGCGGTAGCCCAGGCTTTACAGGCATCATAGGTAGCGCGTGAAATATCGGGTAGTACTTCATAGCCGGCAGGCAACCGATCCTCAACCAGATCGTGCAATTGCGCCGCCCATTCGCTGGAAATACGTTTAAGCTTTTTCACTTCCTTATCCAGTGCTTTTAATTCTTCCTCTGTCATAGTTCCCCCGGCTTATACAGTTGCTCACAATCCCGCGACTTCAGGGAATTTTCCGATAATTTCCAGCGCCACAGACAACAGCTTGTCGCCTTCATCCTTCATTTTCGACAAACTTGCATAACCATAACGATGCAAGTCACGCAAGGTGC
>CAIRBC010000422.1 GCA_903876685.1 uncultured Nitrosomonadales bacterium
CGGTGCGCGTGACACGCCCTTTCGTTATCGATGCGTGGGTATTGCTGCCCGACCATTTACATTGCATTTGGACATTACCGGATGGCGATGCCGACTACCCCACCCGTTGGAAGATAATCAAACGGGCGGTTTCTGTGGCTTGCAGGGAAGATTTTCGCCGTGCCGAATGGATGACCGCTTCAAAACTCAAGCATCGCGAATCAACCATTTGGCAGAGAAGATTCTGGGAACATCAAATTCGCGATGAAAATGATTTTGCCCGCCATGTGGATTACATACATTTCAACCCGGTTAAACACGGACATGTACAACAGACGAAGGCTTGGCCGTATTCAACATTTCACCGCTACGTGAAAGAAGGGGTATACCCGGAAGATTGGGGCGGTATTGTGGAGACGAATGAGGGCAAGGGTTTTGGAGAATGATATGTTGCGCAAGCGCACCCTGCCAAGTTGAACAAAGTCAACTGGAACAGGGGTGCGAACAACAACTACGTGACGTGTGTCCGCTAGAGTCACGCCCGCTCATGGGGGTGAGATCAACCAGACCTGTTTGTTTCTGCCTGTGTGCCATCGTTGTGATTTGTTACAATGCCGAGTGTCCCATTAGTTTGGAGGTATGACAACTATGCACGCTATCGAATTCCCTGTGGAAATTGACCACAACCAGCAAATTCATTTGCAATTGCCGCATACAATTCACGCCCATAAAGCCAAGGTGATTGTCATGTATGAAGAAATCGCACAGCCATTAAGGCCTGTGACACTGGGTTTGTTCAAAGGAAAGATTAAAATCAGCGATGACTTTAATGACCCTTTGCCCGATAGTTTCTGGCTGGAAAGTAAGCTATGAAATTATTGCTTGATACCCATGCATTCCTCTGGTTGAACGATGACTCAGAGCGGCTTTCCAAAACTGTGAAGGACTTGTGCAGTTCGGGCGCACATGAGTTTTATTTGAGTATGGCTTCGCCTTGGGAAATGCAAATCAAGAGCCAGCTTGAAAAACTGTCATTAGCCATGCCAATTGAGGAGTTGGTAAATAAAAACCAAGTGGAAAATAATATCAAAATATTGCCGATAGATTTATCCCACATCAGCTATTTAGAGCATTTGCCACCGCATCATAAAGACCCGTTTGACCGCATTATCATTGCTCAGGCAATTGTTGAAGGCATGACCATCGTTTCCGTCGATCAGGCGTTTTCTGCTTATTCAGTGCCGATTGTTTGGTGATGGTTGCTGGTATAAATGCCCCCTGATCGGGCTAACAACTACGTGACGTGTGTCCGCTAGAGTCACAACCGCTCATAGGGGTGAGAACAACCAGATTTGTTTGATATGCAACTGGCTGTAGCTTGCGTCGGTTGGCAGAAAGTAACGTTTTATCGGGCCGAGCATTTCGTGGTAAATCTTGCGCCGCAGGTGATAGGTGTCGGCGTGGATGAGCTGGCCGTAGTAGCTGTTGAGCGTCGCCAGCATGCGCTTGAGAATGGCGGGGCTGGCCTTGAGCGGTGGTGCGAGTTGATGTAGCGCCAACCACTGCGGCCAGGAGCCGCGATGCGGCTTTGAGCCATGGGGGAAACGGTCAGGATCAAACAGGTAATTGAAATAATAGATGCTGCTGCGCAAGGCTCGTAAAGTGCGCTCGCGAACATAACTATGGTGCGGGAAGGCGATGTAGCGGAGAAAATTGGCTCCCTGATCTACACGCTGCAAAACGGTTTTGTCGGGGTGAAGTTGCAGTTGCAGGCGGTCTCCCAAAAATTGATTGATATGGCGCATTTGTTCCAGCAGTTTTTTGGGTTCATTGCCAAGGATGATGATGTCATCGACGTAGCGCAGGTAACCCCTGATTTTTAGTTGATGCTTGACGAACTGATCCAGCGGGTTGAGGTAGACATTGCTGAAGAACTGGCTCGATAGGCTGCCGATGGGCAAACCGACGTTGGGCTGGCTATGAAACAGTGATTTGTGTGGCGGTATTTTTTTGAGCAGGGAGAGATTGCCGCTCAATGCGGGTTTGGGATGAATCGGGTTCTGCAAGTTAATCTTTTGCGCAACCGCATCCAATTGACGGAGTGTTTGCACTGGATAGGACAGTCTTGCCAGTTCGGTTTTCCAGTGGGTCAGCAGGGTATGGCGGTTGATTGAAGGGAAAAATGAGCGGATGTCCATTCGACAGTAGTGGCTGTGGCTTGGCATCCGCATAAAGCGTTGCAATCTGCCGATGGCACTGTGGGTGCCCCGGCCTATGCGATTGGAGAAGCAGTCGTCTATCCATGCGCGCTCTATCGTCGGGCCGATGACCGATACCAGCCACTGCTGGGCCAGGCGGTCGCGAAAACCAGGGGCAAAGATTTCGCGTAGTTTTGGGTCTTGGACAGCGAATGCGGTCATTTTTCCCGGTTGATAGTTTTCTGCGTAAATGTCGTGCGCGAGATGGCTAACAATGCCGGATATTTCGATCATGTAACGGCGCTTGTCGATACTGTTGCCAGCCTGATTGACGCAGGCATACAGTTGGATGGCGATTTCTGATGCTGAACCTGAACCCCGTCGGGCTTGAAAAGATTGCACTGGAGGTCGCATGAGCACAATCAAAACCACCGGTGAACCTGATGTGATGGCCGATAGCACAGGCCGGGTGACGATCACCATTCCCTATAACTTCAGATCCCGCAGCGGGCGGAAATTGGTGCAATTGCCGTGCGGTGAAACGCTGACACCGAAGCAGCTGCATGAAGCACCAACACCGCTAAAGCAAGCACTGGTGCGAGGCCACAGGTGGCTGGCAATGCTTGAGTCAGGCGAGGTGAAAACCATGCGCGAACTGGCAGCCAGAGAGGGCGTGGACAACAGCTACGTCAGCCGGATGATCAATCTGACGCTACTGCCGCCTTGGACGATTGCGGCGATTCTGGACGACCAGATGCCGGATGACACGGTTTTGTTTGAGCTGGCGGTGGAGAAGGCGGTGGTGTGGGTGTAAGAAGTTGCTAAAACCTCTGAATTAACCTTCATTTATATATTTCGGCATATTGTTATTCTTCAGGAATTGAGATAAATTGCACGCAGAATAATTTGGACAGGATAAGTTTCAAAAAAGGGAGCAGTATTATGTACATTCGTCATTATTTTTTACGTCTTGCGCGGATTGGGATATTTGCATTGTCCATGATCGCGTTGACGGCACAGGCTGTTGTACCGAACACTTTGAATTATCAAGGACAGCTATCCAGTTTGGCAGGTGTGCCGGTGAATGCGACGGTGAGTATCACCTTCAAGCTTTACGCTACGGCAAATGGTGGCACTGCGCTGTGGAGCGAGACGCAGAGCATACAAATTGTGAACGGGCAGTATAGCGCGACCCTCGGGTCAGTAGTGTCATTGAGTCAGGCTTTGTTCAGTAATTCTTTATATCTTGGATTAAGCGCAGGGACAGATGCGGAGATGATACCTCGCATCGCGTTGAACACAGCACCTTATGCGATGTATGCAAACAAGTCGGGCGATGCGTCAACCCTGAGTGGTTTTACAGCCGCACAGTTGCAGACCGGATTTGCCTGGGTGGATGTCACCGGTACAACGCAGCAGGCGGTTTCCAATAGCGGTTATCTGGCGGACAACGCGGCACTGGTAACGATCACATTGCCAGCAACGCCTGCGATCGGGGATATCATCAAGGTGACCGGGATAGGCGCCGGTGGGTGGAAAATAGTCACGAATGCCGGTCAATTCGTCATCAGCAAAAATAATGGTGGTACCCCTGCTCAAACTGCAACGATCAGCGGGTTGCAGTACGATGCCATTGAGCTTCAGTATATCGGTAATAGTTTATTTGTAATGCTGAATAACGTGAGCAATCAGGTCACTAGCCCTGTCGCAGTAGCACCTACCGCAAGTTCAGTGAGTATCAGTGGAACTGCACAGGTAGGCCAGATTTTGACTGGAAATTATACTTATCTTGATGCCAATGGCGACACGCAGGGCGTATCGACGTTCCGCTGGTTGCGTAGCGGAGTTGCGATTACGGGAGCGACGGCAACAACCTATACTCTGGTTTCGGCAGATCAGGGCAGTACCATCACTTTTGAAGTGACACCTGTATCTACTATTGCGCCGACCACAGGCACACCGGTTGTATCTGCTGCAACGGCAGCGGTGGTAGCTGCTTCGACAGTGGCAACAGTACCTGTCGCAAGCAATGTTAGCATAAGTGGTACGACCACTGCCGGGTCGACGCTTACTGGGAATTACACTTACTTTGACGCCAACGGGGACCCGCAGGGTGTTTCCACATTCCGCTGGTTTAGCAACGGCACTGTCATCGCGGGGGCGACAGCCAGCACTTATAATTTAGCCACAAACGATCAAGGCAAAACTGTTATATTTGAAGTGACCCCGGTATCGACTGTAGCACCGACCACAGGTGTGCCCGTATTGTCTGCCGCCACTGCAGCGGTGACTGCTGGCAATTTGCCTGCTGGATATGTACTTCAGGGTGGGTTGCTCTGGACTCCTGCAACATTCACAAAGGTTTGGGCTGATGCCAATACCTATTGTACAGGCTCTATTCTTAACGGGACGACTGGTTGGCGTCTGCCTACGGTAGCCGAACTGAGCGCTTTATATGCATCGGGGGCGATGAACGGTCAGGGGTGGACGTTGAGCTACACCTGGTCGTCGATGCCCAATGGTAGCGGCATCCACTACTACGTCGGCCTGGACAATGGCGGCGTCTACTCGAGCTACGACACGAACAGCTACTATGTCTCGTGCGTACACTGATGAAACTACTAGCCATCTCACTAAGGCAGCAAGCTGCCAAGTGATTGGTTATAGAGCCTTGACCTTTGATTTTTGATCTTTGATTTTTTGGTTTTATTGGGTTTGACTTGTTTTTTATGCTTTGAAAATTCAAAGAGCAGGAAAAGACGAGAGCGGGTTTTCCCGTCCCGCGCGAAGCGCGGGCGCTATTTTTTGA
>CAIRBC010000423.1 GCA_903876685.1 uncultured Nitrosomonadales bacterium
GGGTTAGCCGAATATTTACTCAAAAAATTAACATAATGATTTAAAATTATTAATTCTGCGGATATTCAACTTTTAGATCAACTGATGGATCAGGATTGACGTTGTTTGACATCCCACAAGATTTCAGGAGAGCAAAATGAATTTAATGATCAGGTGCAGCCTACGTGCCTTGTTGCTGTCGGTAACGCTACTCTTGGTCGTAGCAATTCCATTGCACTTCCTTCGCTCGATCGGGTAAAATTTCTGGATGAGCAACTGTTCAAGTGTATGAAGTTGTTGCGTCAGGGCCAAGGCAACCGTTCTGCAGCCAGTTGCGAGGTGCTGTTGTCCAAGCTGGAGGAATATCGTGTGGCGCGGGATGCCTGTCTTGCGCCAGTGAAGAGTGGCGATCTGGAGGCACCTAAGAACAGTATTCCGAAGGAATTAAGACCTCGTTTCGAAGCGCTCAAGACGGAAATTACGCGCCTGTTGAGCATCAAATCTGCGACTAGTGCTACGTGAGGGAATAGGGTAGGTATACCTCACGCTTAAGAACCGTGTCCAAGACGCTGCAGCGCGAAGGCCAGTTCGGGCAGGGTAGCGAGGCGCATTTTTTGCATAATATTATGGCGGTGTACCTTGACAGTGCTTTCGCTTACCCCAAGATTGATAGCCACACATTTATTGGCAGTCCCCAGTGCCACCTGTAAAGCAACTTCACGTTCCCGGCTAGTCAGTGACGCGAAACGCACTTGCAAGCTGGCCAGTTCATTCCGTTCGCTACAGGCCTTGCGACTAGAGTGTAACGCCTGTTCAATGGCACTTAGCAACTCATTATCATTGAAAGGTTTATTGAGAAATTCCAGCGCACCTGCTTTCATCGCCCGTACCGCCAGCGGTACATCGCCATAACCGGTGATGAAAATAATCGGTAGCTGTTTGCCCTCTGCAGCAAGCTTGTTCTGCAACTCAAACCCATCGAAGCCGGGCATATTCACATCCAAAATCAGACAGGCACATTCATCCGAACGCTGTTTGGCCATAAAATTTTGCGGACTGTCAAAAACTTCTACCTGCATACCGGCCGAGCGAATCAGGCTACTCAAGGAATCCCGAATCGACAGATCATCATCAACGACATAAACGATCGGGGTCTGAGGCAATAGTGGCTTCATTGTTCGAACGGAATATTAAACTGAAAGGCAGCACCGACGGCAGAGGGCGCAAGCCATAACCGTCCCCCATGAAACTCGATAATCGAACGGCTGATCGCCAACCCCATTCCCATTCCATCATCCTTGGTCGAAAAAAATGCATCAAAAATTTTTTCAGCGGTTTTTGCTGATATCCCCGGTCCGGTATCCTGAACCTTGAACAGGAAACCGAGCGGGTCTGTCATCACCGATACCGTCAGGATACGTTCACCCGTAGACTGGTTATGCATCGCATCGATGGCGTTAAGAAACAGGTTTAGCAAAACTTGCTGCAATTGCACCGGATCGGCCAGCAGCATCGGTAAATCCGCTTGAATTTCCCGTTCCAGGCGTATTTTTGAATTGCTCAGATTTTCACGCAGCATCAGCGAAAAGTCTTCAAGCAGCGCACCGATCTCCACGGCTTCCATTTTACTGGCGCGCACCTTGAGAAAGTTACGGATGCGACTGATTACCTCTGCGGCGCGACTGGCATTCTGGTTAACTCGCTTCAGCGCTTCGCTGACCTCATGGTAATCGGGTGTATCACGCATTAACCAGCGTAAACCCGCCTGGCTGCTGGTCATGATCGCTGAAAGGGGTTGATTGACCTCATGGGCAATAGAGGCCACCAGTTCCCCCATGGTGGTTAGTCGCGACACCCGCGCCAGTTCAGCCTGAGTAGCGGCAAGGGCACTTTCTGCGAGTTTGCGTGAACTGATATCCTCAACCACTACCGCCAACCTGGACTCTTCGCCGTCCATGGCAGGAATTAGCGAGACGCTCACATTCGCCCAAAGCGTCGAACCATTCTGCCGTTCGTAGCATTTTTGCAAATGGTATTTTTTGATGGTGCCATCATAAAGATCGGTGACCTTGCGCTGTGTCATTTCGCGGTGCGACTCTCTGGTAATTTCGATTAACGAAACGCCCAGTAAGGCCTTTTCCTGGTAGCCCAGCATCTGCTGCAAGGTCTGATTGGCGGCCAGGATATGACCTTCCCGATCTGCCAGGGCGATACCCACCGCAGAATTTTGATACAGCCCAATCCAGCGACGCTCGGATAGCTGTTGTGCGAGCAGACTGTCCTGCAATGATTTTTTGCTCGAAATCAGATGGGTGGTTAACTGGGATACATCTGAAACCTGAGTATGCAATTCTTGTTGCAGGATACTGACCGTACGCTTCATGGTCACCAGATTGCGGATGCGCACCCTTAACTCCTGAGGAGAGAAGGGCTTGGTCAGGTAGTCCTGAACCTGGTCTGCCAATAAATGCTCCCTGAGTGCATCATCAACCCTTGCGGAAAGTACCACTATCGGTACATTGGATAAATGTGCATTTTGCCGGAATTCCCGGATGAAACGCTGGCCATCGAAATGTGGCATCATCAGATCTGAAACGACCAGATCAGGCGGCTCCGCCAGCGATATTTCCAGGGCTGCTGCGCCATCGGCCACCGCAACCACCTGATAATCATCTTCCAGCACTTGACAAAGAAAATTGCGCAAATCCTCGTTATCTTCTGCGATCAGTATCCGTGCCTTGTTTTCACCCTCAAGTACCGGATGCCTGGGCAATATTCCCGAAGCAAATAAATGCGCGTTATCCTGGACGATGGACTCATTCTTGGCAAAATCGCAATTTCCTTCGCGGATAAAAGCACCATCCGGCGCATGCACCGGTAGCTCAACCTGGAAAATTGCGCCGCCTCCCAGGGCATCCAGCACCGCGACCGTGCCGCCATGAAGCTCTACAAAATCCTTGACGATAGACAAGCCCAGACCGCTACCGCCCCCGGATAACATAGGTTGACCCTGGGTAAAGCGCCCGAAAATCAGTTGCTTCATCTCCTCGGCTACCCCATGCCCGCTGTCTTGAATGCTCAGCAAAAATCGACTCTCTGAGAGCAGGCTGAGGGTGCAGCAGATACGGCTTCCGTTCGGAGAAAACTTGAAGGCGTTGGATAAGAGATTCAAGACGATGCGTTCGAATTTTCCTTTATCGACATCCGCATAAAGCTCCTGCGTGCCGGGTATCGAGAAGTCTATCTGGCGTGAGCTGGCTGCCGCAGCAAAATTTTCGGCGACTTCGCGCACTAGCATCGCTACATCGAGGTGTCCATAAATGATCGGCATTTTATCGGCATCAATGCGCGCCAGATCGAGCAGATTATTGACCTGCTGCAACAGCATCTGGGCGTTACGCTTGATGGTTGTCAGACGGAATTGTTCACGCTCGCCAAACTGGTCGCGTTCTCTAAGGAGTTGATCGAGCGGCCCGAGAATCAGGGTGAGCGGCGTGCGCAGTTCATGACTGACATTGGCAAAAAACTCTTTTCGGAAGCCGTCGAGCTGTCGTACTTTTTCCAGCGTTTGCTGCAATTCGCCATTCTTCCGCGTCAGTTCCGCCTCGACTGCAATCTTTTCCGAGATATTTCTGCCCTCGGGTAGCAAAAATGCCACGTTCCCCTCGTTATCCCGGATCGGCGTCAACGAAAAATCCACGCAAATGGTCTTGCTTCCCTGTGCCTCGCCATACACCTCTATATCACAACGGACAAACTCGCCGCTCGCGGCTCTGGCAATCATTTCCTTGACATGGTTACGAATGTCATCCGACACCGCCCACCAGCGTGCTTCCCAGAAAGGTTTGCCGATAACGTCTTCGAGACGGATTCCAGCCCCCTCCAGTGCCGCGCTATTGATATCGACCACCTTCCCCTCGACATCGAGCAAACCAAGAAACTGGTACATCTTGTCCAAAACAATGCGCGCCAGTTTCTGCCGGCGAATGTCCCTTGCATCCCACAAACTCAGGACGACATCACCGATACGGGTGTGCAATACACTGTCGGGAAATTGCGATACAAAAGCCACCTTAATTCCTTTAACCGTTGAAACACGCGACGCCTGTGCAAATTTCCCAATAGTGTGGTGCTTACGCTCCTGACTTGTTGCGGCATATTACCATCAGGGAGCGTAAACACACCTGAGCGGAGTCCCTTAAAACTTGCGGGTATAGGCTAACACAAGATTATTTTGAGCATGACTCACCTCCAGTGGAACGGGGGTGTTCGGCAGACTCGAATTACTCATGGTTTCTTTCAGGGCATGCGAGTAAGCAAAATGCAGGCTGTTATCCTTGGAAAGATCATAGCTTGCGCCGACAGAAATATGCTTGGTCGGTGTAGCAGGAATGACCGCCAGCAGTAAATTATGATCCAGAGCCTGTGAGGCAATGCGTGCGCCACCGCGCAAAGTCCAATTTCCGCTCTTGTAGGCTGCGCCAGCCGCTACGATCGTCTGATTTGAATAATTCTGTGGCAACAAAATGTTCAGATTAGCGCCATTAGCAGCGACGAAGCTGACACTGATATCTTTCATCACCGATTTCCAGAAAACTTCAGAAACATCGGCTGTCAGCTGCAGTTGCTGAGTCAACTGATGACTCACCCCGAAATTCAGCACCGCCGGCATCTGAAAGTCATGTGCGGTGATTTTTCCCGCTACCGGTATCGGACCAGTGGTGAGATTAATCGCGGTCAGGGTGGCATTTCCTTCCAGATCTGACAGCTGACTCTTGAAAGTATAGGCTGCACCCAGCGTGGTGTCTCCCTTCAACTTGTAAACCAGGCCGATTCTTTCACTGACGCCCCAGGCTGAGATGCCACTGGCGACGGGCTGGTTTTTGCTAAAGCTTAAATGGGCACCATCCAGCCCTGCCAAACCACCGGGCAAGCCAGCCAGGGTAGCGACCAGACTTCCATCCACGCGACCTGCCCCTGCCAGGCTACCCACCTGACTTCCGCCTAGCAGCATGTTCAGGTTCAAACCGACCCACATCAGATCCAGACTACCACCGACACTTAATTTTTCATTGACGTCGTAACTGGCCGCAAGCGGTATGTCCAGCACCAGCAGGCGACTGGAGTTTTCCAGTTGGGAATTTGCTTTGGTATCGGTCTGCGACAGGAAACTGCTATTGCCATATTCCGTACCCAGACCACCCTGTGCAAAAGCGCCTAACCCGAAAGACCATTGTCCTTCACGACGGGCGTAGGCCGCTTCTGGCGCAAAGTACGGACCATTATTTTTTGAATGAGTATGAGAGTCGGTACTTTGTCCGGTCGCCTGATTCCGTACCGAGATGTCGGTATTAATCACATCAATGCCCAGTAGTAATTCTGAACCTTTGTCCATCAGCGACAAGGTAGCCGGGTTGGTCAGCATCCCGGTCGGACCCGAGTTATAGGCGGTAGCGGTGCCGCCCATCCCTCTGGAAATAGCCCCATAACCTTCCAGCCTGAAGACATCGGTAGCACAGGCAGTACCCGCAACAGCAGCAAGCAGGGTTGCCGCAACGATTTGTTTTAATTTCATTTATCTTTTCCTTGTTCTATTATGACGGGCAGCCTTTAGCCATTCCGTGTTTCCTGGTTTAAAAATATCGATCAAAATGTATCTGTTCGAAGGGCACACCATACTCTAGCATCAGCATCTCCTGCAGCGCCTGAGTCATGGGCGGCGGACCGGCAAAATAGCATTCATGACGGGTGAGATTCGAACCCAGCACCCGCCTGACCAGTTCATGCACAAAGCCTGTTTCGCCGTTCCAGGCGGCTTCAGCTTGGGAAACAATTGAATAGTAATGCAAATTTACGCCCATTTCAGGCAATGACTGCAAGATTTGTTCTCCGCAAATATCACGCGGTGTGCGTGCACCATAGAAGAAGTGCAGTTGCTGAGTTTTTAACAAGCCTGCTTGTGAAGCGCCGCGTGCAATGGCTATCATGGGAGCCAAGCCTGAACCGCCGGCGACACAAACGATGTCTCGCGCAACATGGTTGCGTAAATAAGCCATGCCATAGGGCCCGTCTAGTTCAATCTGCTCCCCTGCAATCAACTCGTGAAACAGTTTTCCGGTCGCCTTGCCGCTTTGAATTTGGCGTATCTGAAAATGCCACTCACCTGCTGCATTGCCGGTATTGCTCATCGAATAGGCGCGTGGCGCGGCGACTCCCGGAATATGCAGTAACGCATACTGTCCTGACTGAAACTCTGCCGGGTCATCACTCCTGAAGCGAAACTCACGAAGGTCATGGGTGATGTCCTGTGTTTCGAGTAATGTGACGCGCCGACGCCGTGGTAATAGCTGCGACTGATATTCGCTGCCGGTACGAACCTTGATTTTCAGTGTGCTTTTGGGGCGGCACTGACAAGCCAGCAGTTTGTGTTTGCGGCGGTCGCGCTCGGTGAGCCCCGCAGCCTCAGGCCACAAATTTTCAACCTCGCCTTCCAGCAACTCGAATTTGCAACTCCCGCAACCACCCGAACTGCACTCATAGGGAAAGCCTATCCCCGCACGCAAAGCACCTTGCAATACCGTATCGCCAGAGGCCTGTAGATAATCCGATCCTTCGAGTAATATTTGATGCTCTGTCATGCCAGTCCTCATCAATGGCAAACCCGTCAGCACGGACGGGTTAAATTTAACGTGAAACAGCGATCCACTCGCTCCCCGAGGGTTGCAAGAGGGCGCTGTCGCAAAATTACCAGACCCTTACAGGCCTAGCGACTGTCTAAAATCGCGGGTTGCCTGTTTAGCGGTCGCTGCAGCATCGACTACGTCGGGGAGTGCGGAGCAATAGGCGTCGACCGCCTTATCGGCCAACGGCTCCCATTTTTGTATCCAGCCCTGGATTATTTCAGCATTACCCGCCGTCTCCAGTGCCATCTTGACCAGTGACTTCGCCCAGCGACGATGACGCGCCGCGTCCAGCAACTGAGCATCGGTCAGTAATCCTAACAGCGTATCTGCGTTATGCCGCGCTGATTCGCCCAGTTTACGCAGCACAGACTCTTCAATGGCGGGTTTTGCGACCAGGCTGATCACCACAATTGCCTCACCCCAATCCCAGACGGTGAGCGCCTTTTCCATCAGTTCGCGAAAGCCTTGCCAGCTGGGATCGTTTTCCCAGTAGTTCCGTTCATCGGTGGTAAAACCCTTTTCCGGGAAGGTCAGTGACA
>CAIRBC010000424.1 GCA_903876685.1 uncultured Nitrosomonadales bacterium
AGGATATTTTGCTCCAGCATTTGCAACTCGAACTAGTGTTGCTCAACGGGCAACGTTAAGCTCTGAATATGATCTGGTAGCCCAACTTCGAAAACAGAATAATTCTGTAAAACTTCTTGTTATAGCTAGTCCACATGATCGATTCTCTTTCAGCTCCACACAAACATTTATTAAATCTGCTTCGTCTCTAGTGACCATCAAATACGATGAAATTCCATCCGGAGGACATAATTTGTCTGTGTGGCGGCCCTTCGTATCGACCGGCTTTTTATGGATAAACCAAAACTAGACTGAGTGACTTCTAAAGCTAGTAATGAATTTCTCCGCTCTTAGCGCAGACCATCCAACGGCTGGCAAGTCACTTGGCTTTGGATAGAGCACATAACGCGTTTGCCATTCCGGATCGAATTTTGCATTGAATCTGTAGAGGGATTCAACTTGGAAAAAGTTCGATAAGAATCGGATGAAATTTCGAGTGCTACGCGTAACTGGACCTGCACTGATCTTGTCCGCTCTTTCAAAAAGCGAACGAAAAGCGGCAAAATTCAGCGAAATGTATTTAAATCCATGTTCCTTTGCATACTGAACCGAAGTAACGATCATTAGTTCATTAACGCCTGAATCTGCACCACGTTCACGCTGCATGCGATCTAGGGAGAGGCTATGTGTCGACCATGGTACAAAATAAAGTAGTCCCTTTATCTCGCCCTCTTGTCTTGTAATGGTGATAAATGCATCCCCATCCGAGTCTTCACCAAAACGATCCATGGACATTGAGAACCCACGTTCGGGAACTCCGTAACGCCACTTTCTTGCAAGGATTTTTAGTTCAGCTTTTGTTTTTTCATCTAGCTCGTGCCAGCGACATGTTGTGGCTGAGTAACCTTTGCGCCCGATTCGATTGATCATATGACGCACATTGCCCATCGAACGACCCTCAAGGGTGAATGAGTTCACATTAATGATTGCTTCATCGCCAATATCTATTGCAAGCAGACCGGCTTTCTCCACCCAAACTTCCCCGCCGCGATCACTTGCACCCATGACTCCAGGGGTCCATGCATGTCTCTTTGCTTCATCAAGAAATGCATCTATTGCATCTGGCCATAAACTGAATTCACCGAAAGGATCGCCAGAGGCGAGCATCACACCACTCTGCACTCGATATGCAATTCCAGCTTTCTTATTTGAACTCCAAATAACGTTCTTATCTCGTCTTGTCGCGAAATAGCCCAGCGAATCTTGTTCAGCATCGTGAGCAATCAGTTTTTTAACTAAATCGATTTCTTCCTCAGTCATCACGGCTATTGGTTTAACGCGACGCAAAAACATTGCAAACGGGATAAAGACAATAAATAGCCCCAAGAATGAAAGAGTTGTTGTGACAATATCTGACATACGTTCGTTCGTGAATTTAAGCGGCCCCGAAAGAGAAAGAAATCCGTAAAGAACCGTCTGTGCGATATTCCAAATAGAGGGCGATCCCACGAAAGCATCCCTGTGTCTATTTAGAAGAATGAGTATTCCCACGATAAACATCACAATAAAGGTGAAAATGAAGCTATAAAGTGGGCGTAGCTTTGTCGTCGGATCCGAAAGAGCATAAAACTCTTTGCGGTAGACAATTAGTAGCAATAATAAGAAACCGGCGCCTGCAATTTGCGCTGGATGATGTTGGGCGCGAGGTAAATCAGCAGACATATTAATTATCAAAATTGCGATTGATAAGGCCCAAGCGCGCCGCTTTCTGCGGATCAGATTTCTGGCGAGAATGATGAGCACTACTCCGGTTACAACAGAAGTGGCAAACGCTGCCGAATGTATAAAAATAGGAAGATAACGGTTGATCTTTTGTGTGCTCGACTTCACCGGAGTGAGAACATTTGCAAGGATGTCGGCAATTCCTGCCAGGTAAGCAAGTCGACCAATTATGAGTGGTACAGAATTACGAAGCTTCATTAGCGAAGAATTCCAGTGTGGCCAAGTGAGTATCGACCAGGTTGTGGGTATAGAGCAAGTCCGTGAGGTTCCTTGCCAACTTTGATGGATTTTAGAAATTTGCGATGTTCCAAATCGAAGACGTACACGACGCCGTTATATCTTCCTGAAACCCAGAATTGTTTTCCATCAGCAGTTATGCCACCCATGTCAGGGCTACCGCCACCGGGAATTTTTATTTTTGCGACAATTTTGTTATCACTAAAACGCAGTAATGAGATCGAACCTTCTCCTCGATTTGAAATAACCATGTATTTGGAATCACGAGTTACATAAAGCCCATGAGCTTCAATTCCTGTATGGATAAAACCAAAAGTTCCGAATTTATTTGCCGGCATTGTCCAAACTCCATCGGACATCATGTCTGCAACGTAGAAAGTTGACCCATCTGGGGAAATTTTCACATCCTGAGGCATCGGCGTATTTTTATGTGCATGTGTACGAGGAATAGATACGTACTTCTCTACATTCATTTTTGCAGTGTTCACCCAAAGGAGCTGTCCTGTAAATTCGCAGGTTGCTACAAAATAATTTCCATCTTTTGTCCAGTCTGCGTGATTTAAACCCTTGCAAGTAACCTATACTATATCGTAAAGGATA
>CAIRBC010000425.1 GCA_903876685.1 uncultured Nitrosomonadales bacterium
CATCAGGCGATAAATCCTTGAGTCGCTCATCAGGGGAATAGCGCTGCAGCACCTCATCAGCGGGTAATAAATTTAAATGATTCAAGACATAATCTCTTTTGAAGTGTTCTGCTGTGTAAGGCATATCAATTCTCTCTAGTTGATAGTATTCAAATAACTGTTGCACAATAGTACTCATGTCGCGCTGACGAACATGATACTGATCCCGCGCCTGTATCACAGATTCACGTTCAGCACTGAACAACCGCCAAATCGCATTATGTTCGCCTTCTGGTATCTTGGATAATACAATAATACGAATTTTGTCAGTAGCCCTGCAAACCTCGTATACACCTTGACTTAAACACTTTAAGTCAACCTGCTTCTCCAGCTTTTGTGGGTAGCGGGTACTGGTGCCATAAAGCCTAAACTGACTTTCGGGCAATAACTGATCTAGCGATGCACTCACCTCTTTGCGATATTTGACATAATGACCAACCAGCTCCTTTAGCGGTCGGGATAGAAATATGGCGCGCACAGGTCTTTAGGCCAAGGCTTGGCTGTTTCGGTGTTTCCACTTTACGTGCCCGTTTATCCTTGTCCATGTTCCTCACGTTTCCACAAGCCCCCCTGCGATCCCGTACAGCCAGATTTATATTCGCCACATCCCTGTGGCTCACCCTTCGGGCAAGCCTTCGGCAGTTCAAAATCGCTCCCGGCGATTTTGTCAGATACGGTTCTGACCTTGACTTTACCTTTGGTCGCCTTCCCATGAAATATGAAACTTAAGCGTTGACCCGCATACGCCCCTCTACCTCATAGTTTGCTTGCAAGGCCACTCCCATTGAATTTCATCGGCTCCGCGTCCGAATCCACATGGAATGTACGTCAAGCGCCCAGAGCTCCTTTGCACGCTCAAGGTGTTACCTCTTGCGTCGGTATGTCTATGCATTCCGTCAGTCAGCATTACCTGACCTTCATGGCTCATACGAACTCATGCGCAAATCCTAGACCCTCCTGATACCTTGAATGTTATTCTTGCGCATCAGGCCTTTGCAGGTTGCTGTCAACCCCTGCTGGGAATAGGACCTTCCCGGCGTTATTCTGCGAATCTTTCTCTGCGTGCTTGGACCCCTACCCCGGCTGCTTCTGTAGTGCTCTTACCCGTTTCTTCCTACAGAACAACGGCCTTCCCGACGTTAGGACTCGGTCGGCGCTTTGCTTGAACCCACACAGCAACTTCTGTGTGGCCTTTCTTTCGAGGCTGCAATCATTCACTAATGTTCAGGCCCGCAGATTTGCTCGCCACACAGGTTGCTCCTACCTATGCATCTCTTGATGCATGGCAGCCGTGGCTTTTACTTCCTCGCCTATCTCGGTCTGTTACCTCGCCGAGCAGAGGATATGCTAACCGTCCGTTTCGGGCAATTGACGGTAAGTGGACTCTCACCACTCTAGATTCGCAGCTTTGCCGGCTGCTCCCCTAGCCGCACTGTCCCCATTGATTTTCAACATCCGTTGCAATAAGCGGTTATCGGGTTGCGGCTCAGGCATTTCGATTTTACTGCTCGAAGCCAAGCTTTCCAGCGCGGCGCGTTGAGCTTTCCAGTCGCTCTGGTAGACATCAATCGCCTGAGACACTTCCCGTTCAATTTGATCAAGCCCGTCGCGTATGCCTTTACGCAAACCCAGCACCGCCACGCGCTCTGCCGAAGGCGTCAGCGCGCGCTGCAGCAAGAAAGGCAGCAGCCAGGCGATGCCGATTAAAAGTGCGGCATGC
>CAIRBC010000426.1 GCA_903876685.1 uncultured Nitrosomonadales bacterium
GGGGTCTCTCCCGCAAGCGGGCGAGGGTATTTGAACAAATTTACCGTGAGCGCACCCTACACTCAAGGCTATGTTTTTAAAGTGAAACTCGCGCAGCGATCGTCTTCTCCCTCGCCCGCTTGTGGGGTAGGGATGGGGAGAGGGAAACGGGCATGATGGGTTTCATCATCAGGGGTGGCAATTTGCCATGCCCGTTAGAAACATGTTGCGTGATCGCATCGTTATCAATCTTCAGATAATTTTTTGGCTTTTTCTTGGCTTGAATGGGATAGCCGAATATTTACGTCGGGTTAGGCGCATTATTTTGCGACCTAACCTGAATTAACATCTGGAGGTCGGCTTATAAAACCACCCCCACGTCTTAGGAAATTATCAGGTTTATTGCAATGCAAATATTCGGGTTATTTTTTCTCCACTGGCCAGCGTTAGATTAACTTCCAGCCCCATAGGCAGGATGCCGGTCTGACCACCCGGGGGCCAGAGTTCCAGCCAGTTTCCATTGTTATCAAGATGACGCAGATGAAATTCGCTAACGCCCTCCAGCAGTGGGTAGCGGATGGGTTCGGTGTGCGGTGCCTGATCAGGGAATGGCCAGCGTAGCAAGAGGATAGTGCCTTGCTGCAAGCGGTAGCCGATGCGCTGAGGTACTTGCAATTTTTCACTTTCGTTGGGAATACCGGCGCGAGTAAAAATCAGTTCTGCCTCGTCGTCAGCCACCAGCACGGAACGTCCTAGCCATTCAGGTTGGCTCAAGCCGCCCTGATCAGACACTGGACGATGAATGGCTTGCGCCACGTCTTGTTCGATGCGCGAAAAAAAGAAGGCTAGCTGCTGCCATTTGCGAGTTTCCTGGACGACACGGGTTCGGGTCTGCAAAATGGCATCGAGTCCTCGATAACCTGCCAGCGAAAGCAGGGCAAGGATTACCAGCGCCACCAGTAATTCGATCAGGGTATAGCCGCGTGTAGGTCGTGCCATGTCAGTTGCGACGTTGTTCGACCAGATAACCGGTCAGCTTGCGTAAGGCATATTGATCGTCTTCGGGAGCGTATACACCCACTTCAATGCGGCGAAAGGCAGGATTCGGCGTGCCGCTGATTTCTTCACGCCACAGCAAGCGCACACCTGCCTGGGTTTCCTCGCCGTTTTGTGTGCCCATGGAGATCCAGTCGCCGCGAGCGGCATGCAAAGCCAGGCGGTTCTGAGCGACCCAATCGGCCAGCAAGCGTAAACGTAGTTCATCGGTATTGCGTATCACCAAACCCGAGGAGCGCATGACGGCGGCCATCGAAATCGCGAGTATGGCGAGTGCAACCAGCGTTTCCAGCAAGGTAAAGCCTCTCTGTCTGGACATGGCTCAGTTATCCAGTTGCGCAGAGACCGCGCCAGTGCTGCTACCCGTGACATGGGCGCTGCCAGTTTCTGCTGTCAGGCGAATATCGAAGGGCAGCGTGAACGAAAAGGCATTTAAAGACATAATTTCGCCTGCTTTTAACGGCTGTAATTCCACACTCACTTCGGCAATAGCGATGCCGTCGGGCAAGGTTCGCACACCAAACAGCTCATCATTATCAATTCTCACCCATTCACCATAGTCATTCTTGTTCCAGAAAAGATAGCCGCCTTTTTCGGCTGACCAGGCCAGCGGGCGTCCACTGGCACGCGCTTCCATTCCGGCATTTTCCAGCAACAAGGCCAGGCGCTGCGCTTCATCCCGCAACACGGCACGGCTATCCGGCATCAGTTGTACAGCGGCCAGTCCGAGGGTGATACCCATCACCACCAGCACTACCAGTATCTCGATCAGGGTAAAGCCGCTGCTACGATGACGCTTGGAATATCGGTGAGACACTCTGAGAAAGCCTATAATTGCCAGGATCCTATGTCTGCATCGCTGCCTTCACCGCCAGGTGCACCATCAGCGCCCAGACTGAGGATGTCAAATTCACCGTGCAGGCCGGGTTGCAGGTATTGATAAGGATTCCCCCAGGGATCTTTGGGCAGACGTTCCAGATAGCCATTGCCTTTCCAGTTAGGAGGTTCTGGCGGACTGGCAGGTTTTTTTACCAGCGCCATCAGTCCCTGTTCAGTGGTAGGGTAGCGCATATTGTCTAGCTTGTAGAGTTTCAACGCCTGTGAAATGGCGGCAATATCCAGTCTTGCCGCAGAAATGCGCGCCTCGTCCGGGCGGCTCATGATTTTTGGCACGATCAGTGCGGCGAGTACGCCGAGTATGACAATAACCACCATCACTTCGATCAGGGTAAAGCCTCGCATCGATTTACAAGATAATATAGATTTAGGCATTTTGTTTGAAAAGTAAGTTGATTAAGGAGTTAAGACTGGAATTATCGCCGATTCTGCGCCTCAACGCTTCGTGGAAATAACCTGAATTTAAGTTTATCATACCAGACTGCGTAAAATGACAGATTGCAGAGCGTACCTTCACCGAACTTCATGTAGTTAACCGGGGAGTACAAAGTGCTTACTCGCAAGTTATATCGGTCTGTACAGACTTACGTGACCGCAATGGCGGTAATTGTTACGGTGATTGCACTGGTATTTACCATCTATTTCACCGAACTGAATATGCAGTGGGCAACTTTCCTGACCGGGATACTGATTGCCTCAGTGCTTTCCATGACCTCGCGTGCCTCGCGTGCCGAGTGGATAATCACCCGACGCACCTTGCAATTGACTGCCAGCAAAAGTCGACTAGAGCAGGAAATACTGCTAAAACAACAACTCCTTACCGAAAAACAGCAATCGCAGGCCTTGCTTCTGCAAACCCAATTAGCCTATGGTCGCTTGATTCCGCGCCAGTTACTCACGCTGCTGGAAAAAGATAGTATCGTCGATGTCAATCTGGGCGATCAGGTTGAACGTAAATTGACCATCATGTTTTCGGATATACGGAATTTCACACCGCTTTCGGAATCCATGTCCCCCAGAGATAATTTCAATTTCCTTAATTCCTATCTCAGCCAGATGGAACCCGTGCTCAGCAAGCATGGCGGTATCATAGACAAGTACATGGGTGATGCAATCATGGCGTTGTTTTTGCAAGGTGCGGACGATGCCGTTTCCGGTGCGATTGCGATGCTGGAAAAACTCGAACAATACAACGATGGACGCAAGCGGGCAGGCTATGCGCCGATACAGGTGGGTGTAGGGTTGAATACCGGATTGGTGATCATCGGTACCGTGGGTGGGCCGAATCGCATGGATAGCACGGTGATTGGCGATGCGGTCAATTTGGCCTCGCGCATCGAAGAAGCCACCAAGACCTATCACGCGCCGTTGTTGATCAGCCAAAATACCTTGTATGACATCGTTAATCCGACCAAATATGATATACGTTTTCTGGATCGGATTCGCGTCAAGGGCAAAACGCAACCAATGTCGATCTATGAAGTATTTGACAGTGATCACTACAAACTAAGGGATGCAAAGCGCCTTTCCAAGGTCAGGTTCGGGGAAGCAATCGCCTATTACCATCTGAAAGAAATTCCGCGCGCCATGGAATTGTTCACCCATTGCATCGAGATCGCGCCAGAGGATATACCTGCGCGGATTTATCAGTCGCGCTGCGAAGAATACCAGTCTACTCAGCAACATTACAGCACCGGTGAGCTTAATAATCGTTTTGAATGACATAGGGAATTTAACATAGGCATCGAAGAAATCGATGCCACACACAAGCAACTGCTGGCCAAGGTAAATGAATTAATCGCGACGGACGGCCAGGTGGACAGTAATATTATCAATGATTTATTCAATTTTCTGGTTATACATTATATGGAAAGCAAGGCCGAAGAAAAGCTGATGCGTCGCTTCAACTATTCCTTTATCGAGACCCATCTGCAGGAACACCGGCGCCTGATCGAAAATTTTACGGCACTCAAGGAAGACGCGGAAAAGGGAATCAGCGGCCCGCTATACCTGTCTTTCCGTACCCAATTGTTGCTGTTTGACTGGTTTTCCGGTCATATTGCAAAGGCCGACCGGCATATGGGACGATTCATTATTGCCGAATCGTTCATCAAGCCTAAAAGCTGCCTATAGGTGCTACTACCTGGTTGCGTTGGCCTTTTTTGGACTGGTATAGGGCGATGTCGGCACCTTTGATCAAATCGTCTATGGTTTCGCCAAGCTGGCAGCTTAACCCTACGCTGATGGTGTAAGAAATTTTTTCACCCGCAAAATCGATGCTGCTGCTGTAGACTGCTGTCCGCAGCGCTTCGAATTGCGCATACACTTCTTCAGAATACGGGACATCCAGCAGCACCGCAAATTCCTCACCGCCGATACGCGCCACTAGCATCTCTTTGAAATGTGAGTTCAGCAGGGCAGCGAAATGCTTTATGACCAAGTCACCGCAATCATGTCCATATTGGTCATTGATTTTTTTGAAAAAATCCAGATCAATCATGGCAGCGACTATGCCTGACCGATTAAGTTTTGCCTGATCATAGAGCGTGGTGCCTGCCTCAAAGAAAAAACGGCGGTTGTAAAGTCCGGTCATGTAGTCACGCTGTGCGGC
This sequence comes from uncultured Nitrosomonadales bacterium, assembly GCA_903876685.1. Classification (GTDB taxonomy): domain Bacteria; phylum Pseudomonadota; class Gammaproteobacteria; order Burkholderiales; family Gallionellaceae; genus Gallionella. The sequence continues at coordinate 4,544 of CAIRBC010000426.1, forward strand.
ATCCCGGTTAGCCTGAATAAGATCCAGCATGTCCAGGTTCTGGTGGATGCGGCACAGAAATTCCTGATAGGAAAAAGGTTTGGCGAGGAAATCATTGGCACCACACTTGAGGAAATTTGAAGATATTTCTTCATCTGCACCCGCCGAGATGCCGATGATGGCCAGTTTGTCCTTGCTGTATTTTGCTCTGGTATTGGCAGTCAATTCATAACCGTCCATTCCAGACATGGAATAATCGGTCAGCATCATGCTGATTTCAGGGTGCTGACTCAGCAATTCCAAGGCTTGGTAGCCATTGCTTGCCGTAAAAACCTTGCAGCGCAGCAATTCGCACATATGTTTGTAGAGGGCGCGTGCGCTCAGGGAGTCGTCAACCACCAGAATGCTGGTGTGAAAATTCTTCTGTACCCGACCTGCGAGACCAACCGTATATTCATAGGCATTGACACTGCCTTTGGGTATGAAATCGACGACCCCTTTTTTGTTGAGAGAAGTGCGTAATTCCTCACCATAAGCACCGGTCAGTGCAATGGCGGCGACTCCATACTGATTCATCAGGTCGATCACTTCACCATAAGGCGCATCTGGCAGATTCAGGTCGCAAATTGCCACCTTTATCGCAGGAAGGGTGGAGTCAAGTGCCGCTTTGGCGGCCTTGAGGCTGTCAGCCACTAACACTTCACAGCCCCAGCGATCTTTCATTAGCGCTACGGTATATTCGGCAGTCGATTTTTGATCCTCTACCACCAGTATCGGGCTGTCAAATTTGAAGCCAGTTGGCGCAGAAGCAAGCGGATGTAAACGATTTCTGTTTCTGATGGCGGTCATGATGATATCTGAGATTTCAACTTAGGCATTAAGCAATCGTTTAGATAGCCATGCCTCAATATCCCGTACCTCCTGAGCGCATAGCGAATGTTGCATGGGATAGTCGTGCCATTCAACCTCCATCCCCAGATGTTTGAGCGTTCCTTTGGAGGTTACGCCCAACAGCAGCGGCACGACAGGATCATAGCGTCCGTGTCCCATAAAAGCAGGAATCTGACGAGCGGCCGGGGTAATGGCAGCTACCGCCAGTTCGGCTAGTGGCAAATAAGTAGAAAGCGCTATCACTCCCCCCAGCGCGACAGTTTGACGCAGTCCCGTATGCAATACGACTGCGCCACCCTGGGAAAAACCTGCCAGAAAAATGTTGCCAGGCGCTATGCCGCGTCCGACTTCCTGAGCGATCAGCGCTTCGAGCGAGGCTTGAGATTGCTGAATGCCTGCTGCATCCTGTAGTGCATCGAGATTGGGGAGCAATATGTCATACCAGGCGCGCATCACGAATCCGCCATTGATGGTAACCGGTCGCTGGGGTGCATGCGGGAAAATATAACGCACGGCGACTGGAAGTTTCAGTTCTTCTACCATCGATACAAAGTCATTGCCATCGGCACCCAGACCATGCAGCCAGATAATGCTGTGCTGCGGCTGTTTGCCAGACTCGAGCGTAATATTCGGAAGTATCGGAGCCATGAGTAATCCAGAAATTTTTTAAAATAATATTCTGTAAATGTAGCACAACCAGAGCAAGATTTGAAAAAAATGCAACGTATGTATAAAAATGCAACAACCGCAACCGATGAAAATCAACAGATTTTAACGGTCTGAGAAATACGGAATACAGGGCTCAGATCATTATGGTATATTTCACGCGGATAAATTGGCGTTGCAGTGATTTTAACGGATTTATTCACGTTAACAATATTACATAGGAGTAAAATCAAGTGCATGTAAAATTAACCAAGATTGCTGTACCGCTTGTTGCACTGGCAATAGGTCTATTTCCCTGTTTCGCGACACAGGCTCACGAGCACATCATGGATCATTCGATGCATGAACATATGCAGCCTGGATTTACAATTTCCACTGCCACTTACACCGCTCCTGATCTCAAGTTGATGGACAGCAACGGAACAGAAGTCGCGCTACATGAGTTGCTAAACGGCAAAACCCCGGTCATTTTGAATTTTATTTATACCAGTTGCACTACAATTTGCCCGGTCATGAGTTCCACTTTTCAGCAGATTCAACTTAAACTTGGGAAAAGAAAGGTGCGTATGTTGTCTGTTTCAATTGATCCGGAAAATGATACCCCCGCCAAACTCAAGGAATATGCCCATAAATACAAGGCTGGAGTCCAGTGGAAGCTACTGACAGGAACGTTGGAAAACAGCATCGCGGTACAGCGTGCCTTTGGTGTGCTGGCAGGTGATAAAATGGATCATAAGCCGGTGACCTTGTTGAAGGCTCCGGGGACGGGTGATACTTGGGTACGCATCGAAGGACTGGCAGATGCAGGAGTGGTGATGCATGAACTTGACAAGTTTAAAGCCAAATAAACAAAATTATTGCTTATGCTGCTGCAAGGCACCCTACCTGTTTAAATCACTATAGTCGTAGGGTGCGCTTGCCCACCATTAACCGTAGCCGTAGGGTGCGCTTGCGCACCAATAACCGTAGCCGTAGGGTGCGCTTGCGCACCATTAACCGTAGCCGTAGGGTGCGCTTGCGCACCATTAA
>CAIRBC010000427.1 GCA_903876685.1 uncultured Nitrosomonadales bacterium
AAATTGCCCAATTTATTTATACGTGAAGAGGGATCGATTGTCTAGCTATTTTTATTTTGTAATTGCATAAAGTGTAAACCGAGAAATGAAGGATGCCTGAAATTATCACAAATGCTGCGCAAGCGCACCCTACGCCCAGATCAAACCAAAGATGATTTTCCCGAAGAAGCAGGACAGGGTACTAGCCAGCCGCGTTGCCCAACGTATTTCTGCCGACAAACGCAATGACTGTTAAAATATAGTCCCTTTCTTACCTGATTAAATCATCCATGCGAACTGAGACCATCACCATGACTGCGCTTGAGCGCCGCGCAAGCGTCGGCCTCGCCGGAATTTATGGCCTGCGTATGCTGGGTCTGTTCATTATCCTGCCGATTTTTGCGGTGTATTCCAAGCAGTTGCCCGGCGGCGAAAACCATTTGCTGATTGGCATTGCACTGGGAGCCTACGGTCTGACCCAGGCCTTTCTGCAAATTCCCGCCGGTTGGCTTTCTGATCACTATGGTCGCAAGCCGATCATTTATGGCGGTCTGCTGCTGTTTGCGCTGGGCAGTTTTATCGCCGCCTCGGCAGATAACATCTATTGGGTGATTGCCGGTCGTGCGATTCAGGGGGCAGGAGCCATCAATGCCGCCGTGATGGCGCTGACTGCCGATCTGACGCGTGAAGAAGTACGCTCCAGGGCGATGGGCATGATTGGCATGACCATCGGCGTCACCTTTTCACTGGCGCTGATTTTATCGCCGATACTCAACGTCTGGTTCGGCGTACCCGGCATTTTTGCGCTGACCGGCGTGCTGGCACTGTTGGCCATGCTGGTGGTGCGTTTTGTGATTCCTTCCCCGAAGATTACGCGTTTCCATAGCGACACCGAAGCCAATAGCAGCCGGTTAGTTGAAGTGCTGCATAACAAGGATTTGCTGCGACTGGATTTCGGTATTTTCTCGATGCATGCCGTGCTGATGTCAGTATTCCTGCAAGTCCCGTTCCTGCTGCAAGCCGATGATCTGGAAGTCTCGCAGCACTGGAAAATTTATCTGCCGGTGATGATGATCGCCTTCGTGTTAATGGTGCCGTTGATCATTCTCGCGGAAAAAACCGACAAGGGTAAACAGATATTTCTGATGGCAATCGCACTGGCGGGGGCAGCCCAGGTGTTGTTGCTGGTGACGCAACACAGTCTTTGGGGCGTGGCGCTTAGTTTGCTGGCCTTCTTTACCGCCTTCAATGTATTGGAAGCCAAGTTACCCTCGTTGATCAGCGTGATTGCGCCGATCTCTGCCAGAGGTACGGCGATGGGGGTTTATAGTAGCGTACAATTTCTGGGGGCATTTTTTGGAGCGACGGTGGGTGGCGCGCTGATGCAGTATATCGGCGGCAATGCGGTGTTTGTTTTCGCTATTTCGATGCTGGTACTTTGGCTGTTAGTGGCTGTAGGCATGCAGTCACCGGCAGCGGTGCGCACTAAACTCTATCATTTACCCGAGATGGATGACGCGGCTGCGGTAGAATTGCGTAAACGTCTGGCGCAAGTCACCGGGGTCTGTGAAGTAATGGTGGTTGCAGCCGAGGGCATGGCTTTCCTTAAAGTGGACAAGCACACCTATGACGAAGCCTCAGTCGAACAACTTGTAATGAAAGGAGCATGAAATGTCAGTGAATAAAGCGATTCTGGTGGGACATCTGGGCAAGGATCCTGAGAAGAGGTTCATGCCCAATGGAGAAGCAGTGACCAACATAACCTTGGCTACTTCGGAAAACTGGAAGGATAAGAATGGCGAGAAGCAGGAGAAAACCGAATGGCATAACATCATTTTTTACCGGCGGCTGGCGGAAGTTGCCGGTGATTACCTTAAAAAAGGTTCATTGATTTATGTCGAGGGCAGAATCACCACCAGGAAATGGACTGACAAGGAAGGCAAGGATCGTTATACCACCGAAATTATTGCCAATGAAATGAAAATGCTCGGCGCCAAGTCTTCCACCAGCAGCTTTGAAGTGGTGGATAATGGTGACACTCAGTCGCCAGCCCGCCCTGCTGCAGCCCCGGTTGCCAGGGCAACGGCACCCGCACCCGCACCCGCGAAGTCCGGTTTCGATGATAATTTTGACGACGATGTCCCTTTTTGAGGTATAGCTAAGTTAACGTGAAACACGCGCAGCGACGTACTTGCGGCTACGCCCCCCTCGCTGCGCTCTCCCC
>CAIRBC010000428.1 GCA_903876685.1 uncultured Nitrosomonadales bacterium
AATTAAATACTTTTAAAATGATTTTATTTAAACGAGGATGTTAAGAATACTTTGTACAGATATACTCGATAAAATCAAAAGCTCTATTTGATTGACTTGTTTCTATTTTAGCAAAACAAGAATATTCATTTATTATATTGGGTGTTCATATTTTGGAAATGTAAATTTTTTCGAGATAAAAACAAATCTTTATTTTTATCTTTTAGCTTTATAATTTGCAACTACTCAGGTAGGCAGTTGTTAATAAAAACGACAAGTTAGCCATTTACTATGCTCGATGCCATTTTGTGTAAATTTTATAACCAACTGATTAATATATAATTATATTTCAATGGCGATTTTATATTCTGTGACCATAAACTTGGTGTTTCGTTAATTTTCAATATGTTACGGGTAACTGAGTAGTTACAAAAAATTCTACATTGGGTCGTCAATAATGCTCTGTTTCTGAACCTGCCGTGGATATGCTCTGGCAATCTGGCATCCAATATTTTAGGATTGGCAGCAAAACAACTCACGCGAGTCTGTCCTTTATAAATCCAGATCCATCTCGACGCCAGCATAGTTTAATGAAATATTATTAATGACTGTGTTAACTTTTATTTCCGATAAAATTTTCTTGATGATAGTTTTTCTGAATACGGCCATCCGCTCGCGCAGAATTGCCTGATATTCAGCGGGGATTTTTTCAATTAGTGCCATCCAGTTTTTTTCAATATCCAGTTCTGACTCACGTGCCTTCAGGATGAGTGCCTCCATCTCCCGAGTACACGTATGCGCCACAATTCTTCCGTCCCCAACAATCGCAAAAATGACGGTAATCGCAATGGTTCCATTGCAATCCAGTAATGCACTTTTAACGGGACCAGCGTAATGATTTTTTCGCAGCCATTTTGCACAATCCACAATTATTTTGTTAGTTTTCCTATGCTGCAAATCCTTCTTGTAATCCTCAGCGCCACTCCAGGCTCTATTAGAATCGGCACGACAAAGCCGCATAAAAAGTGGTTTGACAGTGTTCAGTTCTCCTTCAATATTGTACTGATCTGGCATGCAAGCCAATTCCTTGATATGGCGAAATCCCTTTTGGAATACAATTTCTGCTCCATCCTGCAACAAAAAAGGCAACGCTTGATGCTCAGCTATATTCTCCTGGCTAAGCGCCAATGAAATACAACCTATGGTCAGATAGAACGCTTCAAGCAGGCCATCCGCTGTTTTATCATTGGTAAATTTTTTGGCAACCAGCACAGTAATGCCAGACAACTCTGCTAACAGCTTTTGCGCAACTTCAAAATTATCCTGACGCTTTGCCAGTGTTTCAAGGACACGAATCAAATGAGGGGCATGCGCAGTGAAACTGGCGACTTCTGTGGGCTCCCGAACTTCCATGGGTGCTGTCACTCAAAAATGTCCTCGCCAAGGCTCACGCGATCGCCCGGCTTGCTAACGTCTTTCCCGGGTACCTGTTTACGCAACCGCAGCAGCAATTCCCGTGTGGATCTACCCAGCGTAAATTCTTCCTCCTCCTCATCATCCTCATCGTGATCCGCTTTCACTGGCAAATGATTTTCACCGGGGTGCCAGTCCGGAAATAATTCAAATAGCACACGATCCCACGCCTCTTCATCAGCATGTACAATTTCTGTCACCAGCGGTATCACATCATGATCAGAGGTGGTTGGACCGCTGCCTTGCACGCCACGGCTATAGATTTCATTGGCAATTTCTATGATTTCTGCGCGAGCTGTCGAGAACAGCACTGCAAAGGCGGTCGTACCCCAATCGGTTGCCAAGGCTTCATGCAACAAAGCAGCGCGTCTTTCCGGATCATCGCTGGCAAACACAATTCCATGAATATGTGCAAACAACGATTCAGTCAGTTTTTCCGGATCATCTTCAATCATGTCCGCACTCCAGGTAGCGGCAAAAAAAGCCAGACTTTCTGCCCAGGCTTTTGGTGAAATCAATAGCGTCGCCAGAGATAATTTTCCGCCGTCATAAGACGAAAGATGCATCGCAGCCACTTGCGGCTCCAGTGAGTCCACCACTTCAGCTACTACCAGATCTCCATATTGCTCTGCAGCCTCGCTCAATGCTTCCTCGGCGTAGGCGTTTGAACCAGCCAGAACCAGTTCACTAACCTGCAGTTTTATTGCCGGAAAATTCATATCCTCAGCCATTCTCATCTCCTCTTGAGTCGAACAGATTCATAATATCTTCCCCGGGCGCTGACTGATCATCCTCTTCCTCCGCCTCATCATCGCCGTCTTCTTGTTTCTGCAATGCTTCGAGCGTTTGATCTTCGTCTGACCAGCGCTTGTGATTTTTATATAAAAATGCCGTAATGATCGCCTTGCGTGCCAATTCAGGATTTTCATTAAACACAGTAGTTAAAGCCTTGCCGGCCTCCTGATCATTGCAGCAAACCAGGCTCATGACTCTGACGGCATCGCCACTATCGTATTGCTCACTTTCTGCCAGCAAGCCGGCTGGATCTTCGAAGCGCAGATAATCGGCAAGCGCGAAGCTCAATAAATTCACATCATCGATAGCCGAACCTTTGGCAAACTCACTGATCAACGACCTGACAACCTTTAAATAATACTTTTTATTGGGTGGCTCGCCCAGGGTGTCATCGATCTGAGCGCCCAATTCACGGGACTGGAATGCAAATTCAGAATGTATCTTGTTCATGTCATTTCTCGGCTATAAGGTGATTCCGCAGCGATCAAAAAGCGAACTCCACAGGGAACGTGCTTCACTTTCAGGATCTATGATAATTCGGTTGCTGATGCTTTGATTATATTCGGTTCTTTTCCTTGGATCTGAGAGCACTTCATACGCTGTCCTGATCGCATTGAACCTCTTTTCAGAATTGCTGTGCGCATTTCTGTCCGGGTGATGGCGCATCGCCAAAGAACGGTACGCCTTCTTGATGTCATCAGTGGTGGCATTTGAAGAAACACCCAGAATATTGTATAGATTTTCCAAAGGTTAGCTCCTGTGAGTTTCCGATTTTACACCAGAGCGGACTTGAATATTTCTAAAACAATCATTATTCTTGCAGCGCCGTAGGGCATTTTGGGTATTGAGTCAATTATTTATCGAAAAAAATTAAACACTGACGTTTGCTGTTGCAGAAGCAATCCTTAGCCCCCCTCGTTTCCTTGGCCGTCAAGTTACCGAAGCGTAGACAAAATTCTGTCTGTGGCTTTGTCCACAACGCAGAAACCTGCTATGCTGGGATAAACAAGCGACACCAACCACCCTGCAAAATGGCTAAGTTTCGCCTTAACCTGAAGTCGTTATCAAGGGTGACGGCCTAAATAATTATTGACAGATCACGTTAAAAAATTCAGATACACAAAAATGGCGATTGCCTGACAGCTGTCATTTCTAGTCAACCTCAGCTCAAGATGCTAATAATTAAAAAAATTCTGCTGGTATTTGGAACTCGCCCAGAGGCAATTAAAATGGCGCCGGTGGTTCGCTGCCTGAGCGCTGTCAAGCAATGGGAAGTTAAAGTTTGCGTTACAGCGCAGCATCGGCAAATGCTGGATCAAGTTTTGGACTTGTTTGGCATCAAGCCGGATTTTGATCTTAACCTCATGAAATCAGGTCAGGATCTTACCGACATCACCAGCAATGTGTTGTTGGGTTTACGTGAGGTTGTCGCACAATGGAAACCGGATCTGATATTAGTGCATGGCGATACTACTACCGCGATGGCGGCAAGTCTTGCTGCCTTTTATGCGAAGATACCCGTCGGACATGTGGAAGCAGGACTCAGAACAAACAATATTTATTCCCCCTGGCCTGAAGAAGTGAACCGAAGAATGGTGAGTCAAATTGCATTACTGCACTTTGCCCCCACTGAAACGGCACGAGCCAACTTGTTGGCAGAAGGCAGCACAGACGAATTCATCCATGTTACCGGCAATACTGGGATTGATGCTCTCTTCAATGTGCTAGAAAGAATCGATTCTGATCATCAACTGAAAAATAAGTTGGATGACAGATTTAAATTCATCGATATAAACAAAAGACTGATACTCGTCACTGGACACCGCCGGGAAAATTTTGGCTCAGGCTTCGAGAATATTTGCCAAGCATTGCGTGCAATCGCTGCACGGGAAGACGTAGAAATAGTCTATCCGGTGCATCTTAATCCCAATGTTCAAGAAGCTGTGTACCTTAATCTGCAGAATTGTAATAATATCCATTTGATTGAGCCGCTGGACTACCTGCCGTTTGTTTACCTGATGCATCGTGCAACCCTGCTACTCACAGACTCTGGAGGGGTGCAGGAAGAAGCGCCTTCACTCGGCAAGCCGGTGTTGGTGATGCGTGACCTCACAGAACGGCCGGAAGCTCTTATGGCAGGTACCGTTAAACTGGTCGGAACCGATGCCGGGCGCATTATATTTGATACCTTTGAACTACTGGATGACCCGGAAAAATACCAACGCATGTCACTCGCCCATAATCCGTACGGGGATGGCCGTGCTGCGCAACGAATCGCCGACATACTTCAAGGAAAAATACATAAATGAGTAAGACTTTCGAATCTGTTTGCATCATAGGCTTGGGTTACATTGGCCTGCCCACTGCAGCAGTCCTTGCCAGCAGAGGGGTAAAGGTGATCGGGGTGGATATCAATCAACAAACAGTCGACATCATAAACCAGGGTCAAATCCACATTGTAGAGCCTGAGCTGAAGGCATTGGTGCATGAAGTAGTTCATAAGGGTTGCTTACTGGCAACTACCAGGCCGGTAGCTGCTGATGCCTTTCTCATTGCAGTGCCTACCCCCTTTAAAGACAACCATGAACCCGATTTATCGTATGTAGAAGCCGCTGCGCGCTCGATTGCTCCGGTACTAAAAAAAGGGGATCTGCTGATACTTGAATCTACTTCACCGGTTGGGAGTACCGAACAAATAGCGCACTGGCTAGCTGCTGAGCGTCCTGATTTAACCTTTCCTCAACAAGCTGGAACAGCCGCAGACATCAATTTAGCTTATTGCCCTGAACGGGTGCTGCCTGGCAAGGTGATCCATGAACTGGTTGAAAATGATCGTGTTATCGGTGGGATGACCACAAATTGTGCACATAGAGCAGTCGCACTTTACCAGATCTTTGTAAAAGGCGAATGCCTCATCACCAACGTACGCACCGCCGAGATGTGCAAACTGACGGAAAACTCCAGCCGGGATGTCAATATCGCCTTTGCCAATGAATTGTCTCTTATCTGCGACGAATTGAACATTAATGTATGGGAGCTGATTCGACTTGCAAACCATCACCCGCGAGTGAACATCCTGCAACCTGGACCCGGTGTGGGAGGGCATTGCATAGCCGTTGATCCCTGGTTTATTGTACATAAATCACCCGCTACGGCACGCCTGATACGCACTGCACGCGAAGTAAATGACCATAAGCCTCATTATGTAATTGATAAAGTCAGGGAAGCTGCCTCGCGATATACTCATCCAAAGATTGCTTGTTTTGGTTTATCCTTTAAAGCAAACATTGATGACCTGCGCGAAAGCCCTTCGGTTGAAATCGTTCAGCATCTGCGTCAATTAAAATTGGGAGAAATTCTCGTCATAGAACCCCACGTAACGGGATTACCTGCGACACTGATGGGTGAAGGGGTACAATTGATGGAAACAGAAGAAGCCTTGAAACAGGCTGATATCGTATTATTTCTAGTCAATCATCAGCTGTTTAATACGATTAATCCAGACTCATTGCTAGGCAAGACGGTCATTGATACCTGTCGTATCTTGGAGTCTCTGGTACAGGCTGTCGCCCTATGAATAAATCAGTGGTAATTATTGAAGCAACATCATTCAATAAATTGATCGATTTCGATGAAATATGGAACTATCGCAGCTTGCTTTTCCAATTTGCAAAACGAGATGTCAGCTTGCGCTACAAACAAGCGGCGATGGGTATTGCGTGGGCAATACTGCAACCGCTACTGCCTGCGATTATCTTTGCCATTGTATTTGGTAAGTTCATGAAAGTACCCTCTGATGGTCAACCTTACCTGTTATTTGTATTCACCGGTATGGTAATGTGGAATTTTTTTTCACAGGTTCTGCTACGTGCCGGTAATAGTCTAACCGCCAATGCTAACCTTATTACCAAGGTATATTTTCCTCGAATCGTCATTCCGTTGGCTAGCACCGGAGCCGTACTTTTTGATTTACTGGTATCCTTTGTGCTGCTTGTGGCACTGATGTTTTTTTATAATATTTATCCCACCTGGCGCTTACTATTTTTACCGCTGGTTATTTTGCTGGCATTCATTTCGGCAGCGGGTTTAAGTTTTTGGTTCTCTGCACTGAATGTTAAATACCGTGACTTTATGTACGCTCTACCATTTATTGTGCAAGTTTGGCTATATGCAACTCCAGTTGTCTATTCATCCACACTAGTTCCACAACAGTGGCATATCCTATTCTCTCTTAATCCTGCAGTAGGTCTAGTTGAAAGTGCCCGCTGGGCAATCCTTGGTGAATCAGGCTTGACAGCAATGGCTTTCACTGCCTCAATTACAATGGGCATCCTGTTCTTTGTGTCCGGTCTCTGGTACTTTCAGAGGATGGAACGATCTTTTGCGGATGTCATATGAACAAGCCGGTCATTGACGTACAGCAAATTAGCAAGCGATATGAAATTTCGAGGCAACAAAACGCCTCAAGTTACCGTACCTTGCAAGAGACTCTGCTATCGCTGCCGCGCAATCTATTCAAGAAAAAGGAATCTACTTCAGAGTTCTGGGCATTACAGGAGATTAATTTTTCAGTCAGTCAAGGTGAGCGTATCGGGATTATTGGTCGTAACGGTGCTGGAAAATCTACCCTGCTTAAAATTTTAAGCCGCATTACTGCACCAACCCGAGGACGCATTGAGTTGCGTGGTCGTGTGGCAAGCCTGCTCGAGGTAGGTACTGGTTTTCATCCCGAACTAACCGGTCGCGAAAACATCTTCATGAATGGCTCGCTGATGGGAATGAATAAGAGAGAGATTCTTTCAAAGTTCGACGAGATTGTTGACTTTGCAGAGGTTGAGAAATTTATTGATACTCCTGTTAAACGCTACTCTAGCGGGATGTATGTGCGGTTGGCATTTGCAGTGGCGGCACATCTCGAACCTGAGATTTTATTAGTAGATGAGGTACTGGCGGTAGGCGACGCGCAATTTCAGAAAAAATGTTTAGGGAAAATGGGAGACGTTGCTCAGCATAGCGGACGCACCATTCTTTTCGTGAGTCATAGCATGGCAGCGATTGAAAACTTGTGTAATCGATGTGTTTTACTGGCTAAAGGAAGACTGGTTATAGAAGGTGAAACCAGTGTAGTATTAAGGCAATACACACAAACGGCACAAGCCGCACAACCGATAGGGGATCGGAATGACCGTAAAGGGGATGGAAGGGTACGCATAAACTCCTTCTCAATGAAATCTGTAGAGGGTGAGATCGTATCCACTGCTCAAAGTGGCAAGGAAATTACTTTTCAATTTGAAATCAATAATGTGACAAATTCTGCACTAACGGGAGTCCTGGTCGCCTTTGGCTTGAATAATCTCAACGGAGTTCGTATTGCGCATTTCAATAGTGACCTGTGCGGAATGTCGATAGACGCAATTCCACCCGGTGCTTGCCGAATCAAGCTTTCATTGCCTGCTATTCCCCTTATTGCCGGACGTTATACGCTAACCACCTTTATCTCCATTAAAGGGGTCGTCGCTGACTGGGTACAAGATGCGGTTGCTATAGACATTGACGAGGGGGATTTTTTTGGAACAGGGCGTACCTATTCCGCAACCGACGGTCAGTTTTATATTCCACATGCGATAGAAATTGCAGATAGTGAGAATCATGATTGGATTTAATATGATAGTGGTGGAACTATATTGAGAAAATTTATTATTGCTTTGTTACAGTATTTAGATCTGTATTCGTTGTACGCACTGAAAACAAACGGGGCGCTTGCGGAAGATGGTTGGTTTAGAAGTTTTAACGAAAAATCTTCGATCAGTCTGCGGGGAGAACCCATTCCCTGGTTTACCTACCCAGCCATAGATTTTCTCAAGATACACGTTCCTACGCACTTAAGCGTTTTTGAATATGGCTGCGGCGCAGGTACGCTGTGGTGGGCTGCTAAAGTAAAAGAAGTCGTCGCCTGCGAACACGATCAGGAGTGGTACAAGAAAATTTCAGCTAATATTCCTGAAAATGTAAACATTCACTATGTTGCCTTGGAGTATGGCGGTGAATATTCCAAAGTAATCACCCGATACCCAAAAAAGTTTCATATTATTGTGATTGACGGCAGAGATAGAGTGAGCTGCGCCAAAAATAGTTTAGACTCCCTGACCGAAGATGGTGTGATAATTTTTGATGACAGCGACAGACGACAATACCAGGAAGGCTATAATTTCCTTATGCAGAATGGTTTTAAGCGACTTGAGTTCAGAGGGATTGTCCCAGGCTTGACCATGAAAGTTGAAACTTCAATTTTTTATCGACCCAACAATGTCTTGGGTATCTGATTTATCGATGCCTGTTGCTAATACTTGCAGCTATCTTGGTGTGCGAAACTTCCCTGAAGCCTGAGTTTATATGAAATTATTAAAAAAGATTTTTCAATACGGCAGACAGCGCATTAAAGGTTATCGGCTATCACGTCAGTCCAGTTATGAATTCAAGGGAATCAATCTGGGCTCCGGCCCGCAACGTATACCGGGATGCCTGGCGATTGATTTTAATTTGAGCGCTGATTTATATCTGGACTTGCGTCTACATGATTTACCCTTTGCAGAGCATAGCCTGGATTATGTGGTATGTATTTCTGCGATAAACTATGTCTCCTACGACCGTGCCTGTGAGCTTATAGCACAGGTTCATCGCATCTTGAAAGCCGGGGGAGTCGCGCGTTTCGCCGTTCAGGATCTGAGGTTGATTGCCATGAAATATATTGAAAGGGATGTCGATTTTTTCTATCAAAAACTTGCCAGCGGTGACTCAAGATTCCCTGGCGATACCTTGGGCGATAAATTCAACTATTGGTTTTATGGTCATGCTATTCGTGGTTCCGGCTGCAAATATCTATATGATTATGAGGCTCTGGAGAATATTTTTTTAAAAGCGGGCTTTAGCTGCGTTGAACATCGACAATTTATGGATAGTAGACTAGAAAATATTGAGTTGATTGATAACAGAGCCGATCAAATGTTTTTCCTGGAGGCACTCAAGTGAGTTTTGGAACCCGTGCAACTCTGGCAGAAGATCTGAAACATACCTATTACTTCCTAAGATCCTTCGGCATTGGGCTAGAGCAGATAAATACTACCCGTACCTATATATTCGCTGGGTTATTCCCCGAACATTCACACACTGAGCATTTGTCTGCGGCAATCGAATGGCTTTGCCAGGCACAACAAGCCTGCCATTCGGGAGGCATCGCCGCTGAATTCAGCCTCAGAAATGGCTGGGGAGTCGCTTACCCGGAAACCAGCGGATATATCATCGGAACGTTTCTCGAATATGGAAAACTCACTGCTGACCCTACTTTTATCGACCGGTCTAAACGGATCGGTGATTGGGAAATTTCAATTCAGGCGCCTACTGGCGGAATCTACTCAAGCGAAATTGTAAAACAAACCCGGATATTCAACACCGGTCAAGTTATCCTGGGCTGGTGTTTGCTTTACCAACAAACAGCTATCCAAAGCTACCTGGATGCCGCCTTGCGTGCTGGAGATTATCTAGTCGCACTGCAAGAACAGGATGGCTCCTGGCAACAAGATACTTACTGTGGCGCACGAACCTATCACGGACGAGTTAGCTGGTCATTGATTCGGTTATTCAAAGTTAGCGGTGAACGAAAATATCTGCGCGCTGCCCGTGCCAATCTTGGGTGGGTGGTCGCGCAGCAAACAGACAATGGCTGGTTTAAAAATTGTGGATTCCTCGACAGTGATCCCATCATCCATGTCATTTCATATACCTTATGCGGGTTGCTGAACGCTGACCTGGAAGAAGTCGATGAAATAGAGTCGTTGAAATTATTGCCTTGCGTTATCAAGGCTGCCGATGCCTTGGCCGAGGCCATACTCCGCTCACCGGCGCGTGCTATCCCTGGAATGGTTCCCAGTTCCTTCGATGCACACTGGCATGGTAAGCTCTCAGATTCATGTCTGACCGGAAATGCACAATTGGCCACTTTCTACTATCTACTGGCACGCAGAACCAACAATGCCCGTTATAAAGCGCTTGCCGATCTCATCCTTTCAGCGACTAAACGTACACAAATAGTCAAAGGCTCGCTTATGGAAATTCGAGGTGCCTTACCTGGAACATTTCCATTGACTAAGGGCTACCAGGCCGACTCATATCCTAATTGGGCGACTAAATTTCTGGCTGATGCGTTGCTATCCAGTATTTCGACGTCTGCAACCTTTCGTATACTTGCCTAAAATCCATGAAACTGCTGCTTCGCCTCGTCAACTATATCGGTATGGCCTATGTTAAATTCAGGTGTCACCGCGAATATTCCAATCAAAGCTATACAGGATTAAACGAACGCCCCATCGAACTCGCCTTCCTTTTTCGACATATTATCGCTCTGACACCCAGGAAAATACTCGATGTGGGGACAGGTATCACGGCACTGCCGCAGGTGCTAAGAGCCTGCGGTTATCTGGTAACGGCCATCGATAATGTCAAGGATTATTGGCCTGCCGGCATGGTAAACAGGCATTATCATGTCCTCAATGAAGACATTTTAAATCCAAGGACATCGGAAACTTTTGACCTGATAACCTGCATCAGTGTTCTGGAACATATCCCGAATCATCAGCGTGCCATAGTTTCAATGTGTAAACTTCTCAACAAGGGCGGCTATCTGATACTAACCTGTCCCTATACCGAAGATAGTTACGTTGATAATGTCTACCAACTACCTGATTCCGAGGTCATCCACCAGCAACCAACTTTTTTGACACAATCCTTCTCGCGTGTCGAACTTAACGGTTGGCTGGATTCGACCAGATTCGAAATCATCGATCAGGAATACTGGAATTTCTACACGGGTTCACACTGGACATGCGGCAAGAAACACACGCCGCCCTTGATTTCCAATGCACATCAAGCACACCAGTTAAGCTGTTTATTGCTACGAAAAAATTAGGTCAGGTTTCTTTGCAATCCCTCCCAAAAAACAGACATTTTATGAAAATTTTATTGATTTCAAATAGCCTGACTCACTACTATAACCAGGTACTGTCGAAACTGAATGAGGATCCGGAGATTGAGTTGACGGTAGTCATTCCGGGAAATGGTAGTCAAAGTGTCGGTTCTGGTGTCTATCAGGAATCCAGCGGTATCAACTTCAAGGTAGTTGAGGTACACGAACGTTTGTTGTTCGGTAAAATTCCTTGCATGTTCGGACTATCCGAGGTGTTACACCGCGAGCAACCTGAGATTGTTATTTTCGTCATCGAGTATAGTCTGCTGCTTGCACTGGATAGACGGTTATGTCGCAAGCTCCGGCAATTGAAGTGTAAAGTCCTTATCAAGTCGATTCCATTCCGCATTGATTCCTTCGACAAACGACTAAAATCGCTTGCTGGAAGCCGCCTTTTAGGGGTTTCCCTCAATCCCTGGCAGTGGCTTCGCAAGGCAAAGGTATACCTGGATCGCACTATCTACCAATCTGTCGATGCCCACCTTAACTACATTGATGCGAGGGAGATGTGGTCGAGTTATGGTGTTGCTGCAGAGCGCATTTTTATTACTGGAAACTCGCCGGATACTGACAAGCTGCTTAAGGTATCGGCAGAACTAGGTGAAGCGCGCAACATGGCTTCCTTCAATCCTTTCAGAATAGTACACATTGGCCGTCTGGTTCAGTGGAAACGAGTGGATCTGCTACTCGAAGCATTACTAAAGATAAAACCCCGCTTTCCGCAGGCCGAACTGGTTATCATTGGCAATGGCCCGGAACTGGACACTCTTAAACAACAGGCAATTTCCCTGGGTGTCGCGGAATCAGTGGACTTTCGCGGCGCCATCTATGACTCACTGGAATTAGGCAGAATCCTGAAGTCTTGCTCGGTGTATGTGCTGGCAGGCATGGGAGGATTGTCAATTAATGATGCAATGTGCTTTGGACTACCAGTAATCTGCTCGGTGTGCGATGGAACCGAAGCCATGCTGGTTCAGGAAGGTGTAATCACTGTATTTATTGGATCACCAAAAGGACCGTTTGCTTCATCTAAAACTTCAACCATTGTTGGTGATACAGTTACTTTACGATTAATTCCGACATCTGATGTGTATATTGAACCTGTCATTAAAACATTATTGTTAATAGTTAATTGTGGAGTATCTATAGTAAAATTAACACTACTCTTTAAAAAATCAATCCAAAGTTGTGTTACATCTATAGGTGCCCCACTATTCAAATCGGCACCCCCCGCCCCTTGGACACATAAACCAACAGTAGATGGATCGCCCGAAGTATATGATGAAATTAAAAAAGTGTTAGTAGTGTCATGATTTCCTAAACCACATGCAGTGTTCAACTGACGATTATTAATAAATGGTGATATTGAATATGGACCAATGGACATTTTATATATACTATATCATATATCAACATTTTTAAATTAAAATAGTTGAACAACTCCGCCCGCCGTGTTTGTTCCTAAATATTCTGTCGTGTAATTAAACATTGCAGTTTGACTTAAACTAAATCCATTTGTAGGATTTATGGCAGTTGGAGTTGCATTATAACCAGGTATAATATAGTTTAAAAATATATTCGATGTTCCGCCAACTGCTGACGACCACTGAGCGTATATATATAACCATGTCGTACTGCCCCCACTAATAAATCCACCATTTTGACAAGAAGTCCAAAAAAATCTATTATAAGGTGAATATGTCGCATTTGTATAATTATATGATGTAGAAAGTCCAGCAATAGCATTTGTGAGATTATTTGTAGTAATATTACCAGTTGTAAACGATGTATCGCCAGCGACAATTGGATTTGTATTTGTCAAACGTGAAGGATATATATCCAACTCTCCGCAAAAAGAATAAGCGATTAAATAATCAGTTGAATACAAATTAAATGATATTCTAAATTTATATGATGGTGGAATAACTCCCGAAACTTGAGTAAATGCACTTTGAGGGACATTGTTAATAACAGCAAATCCATTCGTAAGTGATCCAGATGGGTTCATGGGTGCTGGTAAATAGTACGTTAATCTAGGTATAGACATACTGGATATGGCTGATTGAACCCAAGCCGTAGTCGCCAAGTTTGTTGAGTTATCCGAAGGCAGTGGTTGTGTTTTTGTAATAGTTGCAATTTTGGTAGCAGGTAAAGAAGGTGTAACAACATAAAAATTAAATCCTCCAGAAGCCCCAGCACCTTGATAATTTATTATATCACTTTCACCTCCTCCATTTGTACCATTCCACATTATTGATGTGGCACCAAATGCAGAAGCAATTGGCAATGGTCCTTGTCCAGATGATGTAATAGTAAATTCTGAAGCCGTTGGTAATGATGTAACAAATCGTTGTCCATTTTGACTTAATTGAGTTTGTATAACTCCTCCGGCATCATATATTCTAACTGTTCCATTTGGATTGGTTCTAAATAAATTTGATGTAATAGTACCATTCATATTTAATGTAGCCGTTGACGGGACAAGTGAAAGATTACTCGTTATACTTAACGGTGTATAGTTTCCAGCTGTAACACCACTAACCATCGGGAATGAATAAGGATTAACTGCAGTATTATTCAACTGGACTGACAGTCCTGATGCTATTTTTGGTGCGGACTGTACCCAAGCAGTTGTAGCAATTTTATTAGAGTTATCTGTTGTAGCAGGCGTGGGGACATTAGTGACAAGTGTTGTGCCTGATAAAATAAGTCCAGGAGGTTGGACACCACCACAATTCATAGTTATTGTATTTGCTAAATTTGGTGTAGTTAATAAAAAATTACCAGCAGAATTACTCATAATTGAATTTTGTCCAGTTTGAATGTCATTGAATGATAATGTACGAACGCCACCGGTAGAAGAGTTTTCAATTATTACATTCTCCTGAAATGTTGATGTGCCATTTTTAAATATATTATTGTTTAAAAATGTAGCTGTACCATTTACATTGACCGCTTGTAATGTTTCTGTACCTTGTGCGTTTGGATATGTTAAAAATTTTTTTATTGCTTGACTATATGTAAGCGGTGTATTATTAGTTTGAAATACACTATCATCAAATATTGGTAAATTTTCTGAAGGAGGTAAATTTTGTGCCATTGTGATATATATAATATTATATA
>CAIRBC010000429.1 GCA_903876685.1 uncultured Nitrosomonadales bacterium
CAATGATGCACAGCGAAATTGTTTGCGATCACGTAATAGCCGCGTGCGGCGAGGCGTCCAATGAAAGTGTCGGCAAATAATGGAGAAGACTTCATTGAGAGAAACCGGTCTACTCGACGGTCTATCAAAGTAGCAAAGGGTCACAGAAACGGGGTCAGGTCTATCAAAGTAGCAGTCTTCTGTTATTTTAACCATAATATGACTCGTACCACTGGTATAAAGTTACCCGATTCGCGATACCCTATAACATCGCGTGGGGAATTTTTTGATGATAACCATGATAGTCAGATGTTTCTGATCACGTTGGGGTAAATCATCACTCAGTTTAACGGGACTAGCTTGAAGGCGATGTTCGCCAAACGCGACAGTTTGGCGCAAAAGCGATATGCGCTATTTTTAAAGGAAGGCATCAAGGCGGATTCGCATTTACGAATCTCAAGTTGCATTTATTTTGGGGAGATGAATAATGTGCAAACCGAATGCATGCGTAGAATCAGGGTTGCCATGACGATGAGCAAATCTTCCTTGCATAGTGCCGCCCCATGTCGTCACCGTCGTACCTGCGGAAAAAATCGGGAAATGTTCTTAGGATAGAATTACGGTTATCACGGCAGTCTACGCGACGAGCTGATACTCATAAACATTACTTGCCGAATATTTTGGAGCACACTTTACAACAGTGGCAAGAATCACCAGGCGAAATCCATATGCTATTTAACTAGACCTGACCCCGTACTTCTTTTTAACTAGACCTGACCCCGTACTTCTTGACCCCGTACTTCTACTGGGATAAGTCTGGCTGATTAGTTTAATCAGCTTATTGTGTAAAATTCTACTGTTGCGGCAGAAAATAAACTACAATCATTCATTTTTCTGCAGCATAATCTTTTTTAATCCGTTATTTTAAGGAATTTTGATGATGAAACCCCTGTACGCGTTGCTATTACTGACGGCCTTTGCCGATTCCGCCCTTGCGGCGACTCCACCGGCAGAAATGGCCAAGCCAGTCGTTTCAGCGCCCGCTGAATTGCCGCAAGGGCATGTACCGGTTGGCATGAGGCCTGCGGAATTGGGCGCTATCAAGGTGGCCAAGGCGAAAGGCAAGGATGCGCGTACTGTTGCAGAAGTGAATGCCAAGCGACTGGAACTTAAAGATAAAACGGTAGTAGTGCAAGGCAAGGTGGTCAAATTCACAGAGGCGGTGATGAAGAAAAACTGGATTCATCTGCGCGACGGAACGGGCGTCGAACCTGGCAATGATGTGTTGGTGACCACCAGTGAACAGACTAAAGTCGGCGATGTCGTGACGGTTAAAGGCACCGTGCGTGTCGACAAGGATTTTGGTATGGGATACGCTTATAAGGTATTGATTGAAGATGCAGTATTGCAAAAATAAGCCTCTGTCAGTCCGGCAGTGCGCATCGCTTTCATGCCGGACATAGCACTATCGTATATAATCACAAGTTGTTAAATTTCAGGTTTGGCCTACATGCTGGAAGTCACTAAGCTCGCTTGCAGTCGCGGCGATCATCGTTTGTTTTCCGGGTTAAGTTTCAGACTGGAGCCTGGACAGATTTTGCAAGTGGATGGCGCGAATGGTAGCGGCAAAACCAGTTTATTACGTGCACTATGTGGTTTTTTGATGCCGGATGAAGGTGAAATAAGCTGGGGCGGTATCAGCACCGCCAAAATGGAAGAAGAGTTTTATGCAAAAATACTTTATCTTGGTCATTTGAATGCCATCAAGGATGACTTGAACGCTTTGGAGAATTTGCGGATTGCGGCGGGTATTTCGGGCTGTTTACTCGACGAGCAGCAGGCCGTGTCTGCCTTGCAGCGCATGGGTTTGCGTGGCAGGGAAAGGTTGCCGACCAAGGTGCTATCTCAGGGACAGCGCAGACGGGTGGCTCTGGCACGTTTATTGGTCAATCAGGCCAAACTGTGGATACTGGATGAACCTTTGACGGCACTCGATGTGGGTGCTGTGCATTTGATAGAGACGTTGCTTATGGAACATCTGGCGCGTCAGGGAATGGTGATTTTTACCACGCACCAGCCTTTGCAAGTGCCGGGACTGAGAACGTTGTCGCTTTCATGAGGATTTTATCAATGAAAGTCAACGCGTTATGAAGCTGTTGGTGTTGGTGATCCGGCGTGATTTGATGTTGGCGATGCGCCGTCGGGCAGATGTGCTCACCACCTTGTTTTTTTTCGTGATGGTGGTCAGCCTGTTCCCGTTGGGTGTAGGACCGGAAATGGATATGCTGCGCAAGATGGCTGCGGGCGTGTTGTGGGTGGCGGCGCTGTTGTCTTCGATGCTTTCTTTGGGAAGGTTGTTTGCGACAGATTATCTGGATGGCACACTGGAGCAGATGTTGCTGGCGCCACAGTCCTTATCGATGCTGGTGCTGGGTAAAAT
Organism: uncultured Nitrosomonadales bacterium; assembly: GCA_903876685.1. GTDB lineage: Bacteria > Pseudomonadota > Gammaproteobacteria > Burkholderiales > Gallionellaceae > Gallionella. The sequence goes on from CAIRBC010000429.1 coordinate 2,420, forward strand.
GATTGCCCACTGGATGGTGTCCGGTTTGCCGTTGGTACTAATGGCGCCGGTGCTGGGGTTGCAGTTTGATATGTCGGTGCAGGCATTGGGTATTTTGATTGTCGGCTTGCTGCTGGGCACGCCTATCCTGAGCATGATTGGGGCGATCGGTGCGGCGTTGACGCTGGGTTTAAGAGGGGGAGGGGTGCTGTTGTCCTTGCTGGTGTTGCCGCTGTGTATTCCCGTGCTGATTTTTGGTACTGGTGCGGTAGAAGCGATTGCGAACGGTCAGAGTGTGGCCTCTCACTTGTCTTTGCTGGGTGCGGTGTTGGTGTTGGCGCTGGTGTTTACCCCCTGGGTGACGGCGCAGGCTTTACGTATTTCAATGGAGTAACGATTTGGCAATAAACTGGTTTAAATATGCGGCACCTACCAATTTCTATGGTCTCGCCGGGAAATTGATTCCGTGGTTTGCGGGTTTTTCCTTGGTGTTGTTTGCCGCAGGCATGTATATCGGCTTTTTTGTCGCTCCTGCGGACGCACAACAAGGCGAGTTTTATCGCATCATTTTCATTCATGTGCCCACCTCTATCTTGTCGATGGTGCTGTATATGGTGATGGCAGGTTATGCCGCGCTCGGTTTGATTTTCAATACCCGTTTGTCCGCGATGATGGCGAGTGCTATCGCACCCACTGGCGCACTGTTTGCCTTTATTTCCTTATGGACGGGGGCGTTGTGGGGCAAGCCGATGTGGGGTGCCTGGTGGGTATGGGATGCGCGCCTGACTTCAGAACTGATCTTGCTATTTCTGTATCTGGGTTTCATTTCCCTGCATGCCTCGATTGATGATCCGCGCCGCGCCGATCGCGCAAGTGCTTTGCTGGCGATTGTGGGTTCGGTTAATGTGCCGATTATTTATTTCTCGGTGAAGTGGTGGAATACCTTGCATCAGGGTTCAACCATCAAATTTTCCGGCACTTCGATGCATGTTGCGATGCAGCAGGCAATGTTTACCATGCTGGCTGCATTGTGGTTATATGCGCTGGCGGTGGTACTGGCACGGGTGCGCAGCATTATTCTGGAGCGCGAGCGCCACACCCACTGGGCGCAGGAGGTGGCGGCATGATCTGGGCCAGCTGGAACGACTTTTGGGCTATGGGTGGCTATGGCTTGTACGTCTGGGGCTCCTACTCGGTGGTGGCGCTGGTATTGCTGTTGGAGGTACGCGCCGCAGGACAGCGGCAGCGTCGTGCGATTGCACAGGTTCATGAACACAAAGAGGACACGGACATATGACGCCACGGCGCAAACGCATGGCCATCGCACTGGGAATCGTCGCCGTTGTCGGCGCCGCCACGGCGCTGGTGCTGAACGCTTTCCAGAGCAATCTGGTGTTTTTTTACACCCCCACCCAAATTGACGCCAAAGAGGTGCCCAACGGACGCACGTTTCGTCTCGGTGGCCTGGTGGTGGCCGGCAGCGTCAAGCGAGACGGCGTGAAGGTGAGCTTTGAGGTGACCGACACCGCCAAGACGGTGCCGGTGGAGTTCTCTGGCATCTTGCCCGACCTGTTCAAGGA
>CAIRBC010000430.1 GCA_903876685.1 uncultured Nitrosomonadales bacterium
AGCGTGACCAGCAGGCCGCGGTCATCTCGGCGGTGCATGACTTTGTAAACCTTTGCGAGCGCTAAGCTGCCAGAAAATATTTGATTTGCACAACGCGTGTAATACATTGGTGGCCTGCCGTTAAAAAGTGATACATGCCTGCGGATTATAAAGACTTTTTTTAGTTACCCACAAAATCTGTGGATAACTTTGTGGATAAACCCGGTTGAGCGCTCATTAAGTTACCGATTTTCAAGGAATTATGTTAGCTTGCTCAAATTTTAACAGCTTAAAAAAATATTTAAAAACATAATGTTATCGTAAGTTGCAACTTTATTTTCCAGGCAACAGCCTGGCACAGCGCGTCTTTACTGGCTTTGTGGATTATTTGAGAATGTCAAGACGTTCATGCACTATTTTTCAATAAAAAAATAGGCAAATTTTCACTAGCAGAATACTGAACTTTACATTCAGATAGTTGAACGGGTTATTTCATCCTATACATTAACGCCAACCAACGTAGCCCGAATGGAATGAAAGGTAATCCGGGATTGTCACGCCATGTGACCTGAAAAATCGCACGCGGTTCTATTCTTCCCGGATTCCGGTCTGCGGCCTGCCTCCGGGCTACGTTAATTCAACCGCAAAAAATCAGGGCAGCACCGATACCTTGAAGGGTTGCCTTTCCGGCAAGTGTCAAGAATGAGATAATATAAGCTCCATTTAAATTGCCAAATACCGCTTCTACCTCCAGGCGTGTATTCAATAAGGTATGACACTATGTTAGGATTTTTATGCTGCTGATGATCGATAATTACGACTCTTTCACCTATAACCTGGTGCAATATTTCGCCGAATTGGGTGTTGAGGTGGTGGTGCGACGCAATGATGAAATAACGGTCGATCAGATCGCTGAAATGAACCCGCAATATATCGTGGTGTCGCCTGGACCCTGCACACCTAACGAAGCAGGTGTGTCGGTGACGACCATCCAGACGTTTGCCGGGAAAATCCCGCTACTTGGTGTATGCCTCGGACATCAGAGCATAGGACAGGCTTTTGGCGGGCGCATCATCCACGCCAAACAATTGATGCACGGCAAGACCTCAAAGATCCATCATCATAATAACAGCGTGTTCTGCGGCCTTGCCAATCCCTTTACCGCGACGCGTTACCACTCTTTGGTGATAGAACGTGAGACGCTGCCGGATTGCCTGGAAATCACTGCCTGGACGGATGACCATGAGATTATGGGCGTGCGGCACAAGACGCTCGCCGTGCATGGCGTACAATTTCACCCTGAATCTATCCTGACCGAACAGGGACATGAACTATTGAATAACTTCCTGAAAGGAAAACCATGATATCGCCGCAACAAGCACTGATCCGACTGATCGAACAGCGCGAAATATTTTATGATGAAATGCTCTCGCTGATGCGCCAGATCATGAGTGGTGAAGTGACACAGGCACAGATAGCCGGAATACTCATCGGGCTCAGAGTCAAGAAGGAAACCATCGGAGAAATCTCGGCTGCGGCCTTCGTGATGCGCGAATTTTCCGCTAAAGTACCCGTCACCAATCGCGCACATCTGGTGGACACTTGCGGCACTGGCGGCGATGCGGCGCATACCTTCAATATTTCCACCGCCAGCGCACTGGTTGCTGCAGCGGCGGGTGCTAGCGTGGCCAAGCACGGCGGACGCTCCGTATCTTCTACCTGCGGCTCTGCCGATGTGCTGGAAGCCTTGGGTGTCAACCTCAACCTCAGTCCTGAACAGGTAGGCTCCTGCATCGACCAGATCGGTATCGGCTTCATGTTCGCCCCCAACTTTCATGGCGCAATGAAGTACGCCGCTCCGGTGCGCCGCGAACTGGGAGTTCGCACTATTTTCAATGTACTGGGGCCGTTGACCAATCCTGCCGGTGCGGACAATCAGGTTTTGGGGGTGTTTCATCCGGATCTGGTCGGTATACAGGCGCGCGTTCTGCAAAGACTGGGGAGCCGCCATGTTTTAGTGGTACATGGTGTAGACGGCATGGATGAAATTTCCATTTCCGGCGGGACGCTCATTGCTGAACTGAAGGACGGTGTCGTGAATGAATACACGTTGCACCCGGGCGATTTCAAGCTAGCCGAATCGTCCAATGACTCGCTGCGCGTGACCAATATCACTGAGGCACGTCAAAAACTGCTGAGTGTTTTGAATAATCAACCCGGCGCTGCACGCGACATCGTGCAACTGAATGCGGGAGCTGCCATTTATGTGGCTGGACTGACGGACAGTCTGCAGGAGGGTATTGCAAAGGCTGGCCAGACCATTGCCAGCGGGGCGGCGCTAGTAAAACTCGAACAACTGGTCGCGTTATGCAACCGTTTCAAGGTTTGAAGCTTGAGCCAAACCTTGTATTTGGGGCAGTGGGAGCGTTTTATCCTATCAGACCAGAAATCGCCTTGCAGGCGTATTCTTCTGCAAATTCGCAACATTGGCTGGCAGATGAAAAAATGGCTAGGTTAAGTGCTGTTAATTGATTTACGCACCAATGATCTTGAACACCACACGGCGGTTTTTGGGATTACGAGGATCGAGTTGCTTTAAAGGCTCGCTGAAGCCTTTACCTATGCCAATAAATCTGGATTGGGGTATTTGTGAATTTTCAGAAATAAATTTAATGACCGAGTCTGCACGCTGGCCTGACAAGGTTATATTATAGTTTGCATTGCCGATTGAATTGGTGTGTCCTTCAACCAGGACGCATTTGTCAGAAAATTTCAAAGCGCTGGCAATTTTTTGTAATATTATTTCAGCTGGTTTAGTTAATTCAGCACTGCCATTCTTGAATTGAATCGTAAAATCAACCGCTGTACTTTTTGAATCTAATGGTAGCGAACTACAATGCTTTGCTATTGGCTGCAAGGTCTCCACTGGCAGAGCACTCATTTCCGTGTGAGTTTGCACAGAGCTTGCTGAACCCATATCAGTCTGAGCCGCAGGAACCGCAATTTGAATGTTGCGAAATTTAGGAGGGTTGGTGGGTTGATTTTTCACGGCCTGTTCCAGTTGTAATAATTTGCTCGAGATTTCATCGGCACTAGCAACCGGGGTACACAAGGTTCCTCCAATGAGCGCATTTAATACAACAACCGGTAAAATTTTGCTAATTTGCATTTTTTCCTAGCAGCGGTAACAGTTGAAAGCGGCTTAAATAGATAGGGTAATCATCAAAATGTTTGTTAAGAATTCATGTTTGAAATTAAGTTTAGCCACATAAACCAAAATTAAAGGTATAGTATCACTCATCGGGAAATTCTGGTCAATCATCCATTAATTTGAGGGGGGGGGAAGTGAAATACTTTGCATTTTGCTTGGCAGGATTTCTGGTTTCAGCGATGACTTGGGCTGAGCCTGTGGTCATGGTGACCGACATCAGTGACGGGGTATACACTGTTGTAAACAATAAGCAGGAAAAGGTATTGCTGCTGTCCCGTATGGAGCCTGGCACATTGATTAGGCTGGAGGCAAACGCGCATCTAACCGTCACTTCTCTAACAAAAATGGTGGAGTATCGTTTTGTTGGTCCAGCCAGGTTGACCGTGGAAAATGACCGTGTAGTCACCCATGAAGGCAAAGGTGACGTGAAGTCGGTTTCGCTGCAAAAAATTTCTGCAGCCAGAAAATTTTCTGTTTCACAACGTGAAAGTGTGACTCAAGCCGCCTTTGAAATGCGCGGATCACTGCGTCCGGGACTGCGCCTGGATGATCCGGTAGATACACTGGTCGTCGGTGATGGGTTGGTATTCAGTTGGGACGGGCCTCGTTCCATTAAAGGTTATCGTCTGCAAATTTTTGGTTCTCACGGTAAACCGATTTACCAGACTGCTGTTAACACAAATTCCTGGGTGCCGCCGGTTGATTTGTTGAAGGAGGGCGAAACATATGAATGGGAAATCGAGGCAGAACTTGGCAAGGGGGAAAGATTAACTGCGCGCGCTCGCTTCAATCTGGCCAGTAGTGAACTTGCCAAGGCAGTCAAGGAGCTAAGTCCGTCCGCCAGTGCATCATTCTCTGATAGAGTCCTGTATGCGATTTATCTGGAAAATAATGAATTCGGCTATGATGCAAGAACAATCTGGAAATCGTTGGTTAAAGAGCATCCTGATGACATGGTCGTCAGGGAGCATTCCATACGCTGAAATCCGGCTTTGTAGAACATGCGTTTACCCTTGTGGATGTTGCAGGCATTGATCTACAGCTTGTTTGGGCTGTCTGTGCTAAGGACGGCGACGATCCGAAATGAATTTCTCAGTCAACTTGAAACTGCCGGTGCGAGATCGCTGATCCTGTCTGGTGCAATGGGGTTGCTTTTCGGTACGGTCATTATCGACCAGACCGTCAGAATGTTCGGTGCGGCAGGCGAGGCACCGTTGAGGTTGCTTGGATGGTCGTTGTTTGGAGAGATAGGTCCGCTGGTGGTTGGATTTCTGGTTGCCGCCAGGATGGCACCTGCCATCGGTGCGAATCTGGCATTGATGAGGTTTCGTGGAGAATTGGATAATCTGGCTGAGATTAATATCTCGATTGCCGATTATCTGGTGGTCCCGCGTGTGATTTCCTTGATTGCGGTGGGTGCGCTGTTGTCGGTTTATTTCATGGCCAGTACCCTGTTGGGGGGGATGTTGCTAGCCTCTTATTTGCATGATTTTTCATTCTTGCATCAATTACAACATTTTTTTGAGATTGCCCATTCGTCTGGCATGATATTTGCGGTGATTAAAAGCGGGCTGTTTGGGGGGAGCGTAGCACTGGTTTCCTGTTATTATGGATTGATGGTGGAACGTGATTCCCAGCACCTTCATGAGGCTGGCAGCGATGCGTTGACCCATTGTATTTTGGCTTTATGTGCGCTTGAATTGCTTAGCGCGTTGCTTTCAATCGCGATCGGCGCGGGTTGAGCATCATTATCGGGTAAAGGGAGTTCAATCTTCATGAGTTCGTTTTCCAACTACACTAAACACCGCACCAAGGTATTTTTCCTGCTAGCAGCCTGTCGGACTTGAAATATATAAAGGGATGATATTCTGGATTCAACGGAAATCTACTGTTCAAATTTGCATATTTTACTATATTTTAATATTTAATTACCATTAT
>CAIRBC010000431.1 GCA_903876685.1 uncultured Nitrosomonadales bacterium
CGGTAGGCCAGCAAGATCGCCGCAGCGTCCCTGGCCCCGTTGCGCCCTCGCTTACGTGCTGCGTCGATCAACTGCCCAATCTCGGCCTCGGTGAGATACTCCCTTGGCCTGTAGGCTGCATTGGTCAGGCGGCGCAGTGTTCGGTTTGCTATCGTTGGTGCCGGTTCGGTCATCGTCGATTTCCCCTGCGTCTGCGGTCTTCGCGCTCGGCTAGTGTTCGTAATTGTGGGACTTTGCGAACACTCAGCTTACGCCCGGGGAAGCAGCGCGCAACCGTAAGCGGCGCATCATTGATTCGTTCTTTGCGCAAGCTTTGAATCTTTATTGCGCGCCTTCGCGAGGGGGGTGGGGACCAAAATTCGATGATCGAACGCGGCGCAGTAGGGCTCGACAAATTCTGTGAAAAATTTACGAAGCTCTAGTGTTCCTAACCATCATGTAAATTTGCAATGGTAGTAAACTCAAAGCCCTCTTTTTCGAGGATCCTGAATTAATACTTCCGGGCTTTCTTCGAACAGACGATGCAGCAATGCCTTCGCGGTTAGTGCCGTGACGACCAGCGCGATGCCGGCAATCTGCATCGGTGCCAGCGCTTCGCGGAGTCAAGTTTAGCCTTTATGACCGGCCTCAAATCTCTCTACGGCAACGTTGAGCATGCTGCCCAAAGTGTTTGACGAGACTACATCCTGGCCGAGTACCTCATGGAATTCCCAAACAGGCTCAATCTGAGCCTCGCGAATGGCGCGGGCCCATGCAACCGCTCCAGCGGCCTTTATACGAGGTGCAGAACCGGGCCCGTTCCACAGATGCTCCCCCTTTACTTCAAGTAGACCCATCTTTTGAAAGCCGTTTTGTTCAACCAAATATACGAAATCAGGCTCTAAATATCCTGCGGGGGTGGGGATTCGAACTTTCACAGGTTCATTTCGGAACCACCATACGACCGATTTATCGTTGTCTAGTAACTTGGCAGCGTGATACTCGGGCGAAGAATCAAAAAGTACGGCCTCGTAAACGCTCCTTTTCCAGCCGTTTATCGGAACGCGAAAGAGTGTCATTTCCAGTCCGCTATCGACTGCTGGGAAGGGAATTCCAAGAATTCTACCGGAATAGGCACCTCAACAGTTTCAAGCACGACCTCGGACGGACTTGAGCCAGCCAAGTATACGGAGTGGCCAGCACGATGGTGGTCGCGGATCGCTTCCATAACTGCCAGCGCCAATTTCATGGGATCTGTTGAAAGCTGCATGCCCGGCTTGCCACCAAGGTCTTCCAAGACCCGCTTGATGATGTTGGCCACAGGTCGACCGTGACGCACTGGATCAAGAAATTTTAGATTTTCGATAACGTAGGAGGTTGATGAGCGGACGACTGCATCGAAATCCCGGCGCGAAGCGACTTGATCTTCCGTACCAATATCCCCACTGCCAATATCTAAAACTTCGACATAAGAGCTTATCCCCTTCGTAATTTGGGGTGTAAATTCCAAGTCCGGTTCACCGGGGATGCGCGACACTTGCGGCAAAGAAAACCTTACGTCACGTAATGGGCGGATTGCGACCTGACGGGTGATCCGAAATTGATGCTCGCTGGAGCCAGCTATGCTGACCGCCGCTGATCCCTCTGCGCCTGCACCGAATTCCTTAGTGGCTTGGCGAACGATGGTTCCAAAATCCTCCTTTCCAAAGCACAAAACATCCAAGGTGTCGATTTCGTCGTTCTCGACCCTTCTACCTGCTGGCAGGCGCAATCCGCGCCCTATTGTTTGAATAGCGTTGGTGAATGAAGATAAGGCCCTCAGTGGCGCGATAACCCATACGTTTGTAACATCCCAGCCTTCCGAGAGCTGGAATACATTAACGACCACCTTGACCCGATTGCCCGGTTGATCAATTGCGACGAGATCAGCTATGGCACGTTCTGTGGCGGACTGCTTCTTACCAGAGTGCGCCACATGAACTTCGTCGTGTTTTAAATTACGATACGTTCTTAGCCACTTTGCTACTCGCTCTGCGTGATCGATGTCCTTTGCGGCGACCAACAAAACGGGGCTCACGTCCGGGAAATCTGAGTGCAGAGCTCTC
>CAIRBC010000432.1 GCA_903876685.1 uncultured Nitrosomonadales bacterium
AATACTTATCAAACTCCTCAATGGGCGGGTTCACGCACCATTTGCGATGCATAAATGAACTGACATAATGATAATTCAAAGCCTAATTCAGAACATAAAAAAAGACCTGCATCACTGCAAGCCTTTGTTTATCTGGTGCCGCTTGACGGACTCGAACTGTCGACCTACCGCTTACAAGGCGGTTGCTCTACCAACTGAGCTAAAGCGGCATAATGAAATTATTTTGAGACTATTTGCGATATGACCCTTTTGGTCAGATCGTAATTATGGTCCGGTGATTCAAGACCGTCCCTCTTCACGAGGCGCGCATTCTATCAATGCATTGCATCATCCGCAATGGTTATAACAAAAAACAGTCATCTTATTTTTACAAAGTGCTTTAAAGTCAAAAAAAACCTTTAACGCCGCTCGGTCCACCATATCATTATCAAACTCAACAGCAAAAATAATCCTGTCATGGCAGTCGCACTCAGCAATGGCCCCCAGTCATTCAAGGCACCCAAACTGGCAAACAATCGACCGATGAAGTGAAAAACCAGGCCAAGCACGATTCCCAGGAAAATCATCCCGCCAATCCCTCCCGAGCGCCGGTGATAAGAGGCAAAAGGCAACGCCAGTAACATCATCACCATCAGCGTAAACGGATAGATCAGTTTGTTCCACATGGCTATTTCATAACGGGTACTTTTTTGCCGGTTGTCTTTCAAGTGACTGGTATATTGATATAAATCATAGGCCGACATCTGTTCCGGAACAACCAGCAACACACTCAGGATGCCTGGATTCAGAACCGAACGCCATTCCTGAAAGGGTGCGGCATTGACAGTGACACCCTGTTTTTCAAAGTGCGTCTCCAGCACATCTTCAAGCTGCCATCGTCCCTGAGCAATAAATTTGGCCAGCTTTGCATGGACAATTGACTGCAACTGATTGCTTTCATTAAAACTGTAAATGTCGATATTGGATAAACTGGTGTCGAGCATCACATTTTTTACATTGACGAAGCTGAGATCATCCTTGACCCAAACGCCAGAACGAAACTCCTTGAGCGAAACTTGTGAATTCTGTGATTTCAACCGCAGTTTTTGCGCCATCCGCTCACAAGGAGGCGCAATAAATTCGCTACAGGCAAAACTCAACAGCACCAGTGGCAAGGCAATCTTGAACAACGCTGCGATCATCTGCCCTAAGGAAGCACCCGAGACACGATAAACCGTCAATTCCGAACTGGACGCCATCTGTACCAGCGCAAAAATCGTCCCTACCAATACCGCAACGGGAAACAGTTCGTAAATATGACCCGGTATGGTGAGCGTTATAAAAAGTAATACATAGCCTAAATGATACTGACCTTGCCCCATCACGTTCAGCTCGTGAATTAAATCCAGAAATGCAAACAACATGATAAGCGCGGCAAATACCAGCAAAATGCTAAGATAAATTTCGCGACCCAGATAGCGCGTCAGCAATTTCATGGCTTTACTCCGGGTTTTTTCCTGTCTTTTTCCTCTGGCGAATTAGAACTAAGCTCCTGCTGCGTTTGAAGTCTGTTTTTTAGCCACAAATTGCGCCAAGAGATCAGCGTCATGCGACGATAGAACATTAGCGCAGTCACCAGCAGCATAAAGCTATGGATACCCCACAAGCCGATACCGGGCGAGAGCTTTCCCTGCCCGACCCACGCATTGGTCACGCTGATCATGTTGCTGTACAGCATATACAACACGATAGCGATGATCAGATTAAGCGAGCGCCCCGCACGCGGGTTCACATAACTCAAAGGAATCGCCAACAATGCCAGCAATAAGGCACTGATCGGCAGACCCAATCGCCATTCCAGCTCGGACAAGTTCCAGGTGGTCGGGTTGCGCCATAGCTCAAGTGTGGTCATGGTGCGCGCCAAAGGTGCCGCCTGCTTGATGGGCACGCTGTCTATGCGTATCGCATAACGTTCAAATTCCATGATATTGTAATCACGCTGACCTGGCGTACCCTCGTAACGGTAGCCATTGAGTAACACCAAAAATCGGTCGCCGTTCGGCATGGTTTCCTGCAAACCATTGCGGGCGACCATGGTGCCCAACTTTCCTTCCTGGCTGGAATGTACAAAAATATTGCTGACATGGTTGGAACCTGCATCCACATTTTCGATGAAATACACCCGTTCTGCCTGTTTGGACTCACGGAAGGAGCCTGGCGATGCAGTCGCCACATCGTCGCGGCTTTCCAGTTTTTTCTTGTATTCATCGGCCTTTTGCAAGGACCAGGGCGAAAGCACCAGACTGAGCAGCGCAATCAGAGCAACCACTGGCGTAGCAAACAACAGCACCGGTCTTATCCAGCGCGTCAAACTTGCGCCTGAGCAAAACCAGACCACCATCTCGCTGTCGCGAAAACTACGCGACAAGCTTAGTAGCACTGAAATAAACAGACTGATCGAAAGCAATACCGGCAAGTAATTCAGCGCACTGAAGCCCAGCAGCGCCAGCACCCCCTCCACCGCGACAATACCGATGACCGCATCGCTGAGTAACCGTATCAACTGGCTGATCACCACGATACCCAGTAACACGCCGAATACCAGCACGCCGACTCCGGCAAATTCGCTAATCAGGGAGCGTTGGAAAATCCCATTAGCGATCGGCTTTGACTTTATGCGGTTAGTTTGTGGATAATCAGACATTGAAATATCGATTTTATAATTTAAAGGAGCGATACGTGGAATTTAGCATAAAACAAAGCAGCCCGGAAAAGCAACGCAGTGGTTGCCTGGTGGTTGGCGTATTTGAAGGCGGAAAGCTCTCCCCTTCAGCACAGGCGCTCGACAAAATTGCCGAACATCATCTAAGCGACATCATCGCAAAGGGTGACATGGACGGCAAGCCCGAAACCACTTTATTGTTACATAATGTTGCCAATATCGCTGCCGATCGAGTATTGCTAGTCGGCCTGGGAAAATCAAGCGAATTTTCACCCAAACAATACCTGGACGCTTTGCGCAGCAGCTACGGTGCTTTGAAAAAATGTGCCTGCAAGGATGCCGCACTTTATCTGGTCGATCTGGCGGTGCAGGGTCGAGACATGACATGGAACATCAAACAGGCGGTACTGGCAGGTGCAGAATCCAGATTCCGCTGCGACCAGCTCAAGAGCAAACCTGCAGAACCCGGCAAATTGCGCAAGATCTTGCTGGCTTGTGCTGAAAAACCCGACACTAACGCACAAACCGCACTCAACCAGTCGGTGGCAATGACACATGGCATCAAGCTGGCGAAAAATTTGGGAAACCTGCCCGGCAATATCTGCACACCAACCTATCTGGCGGAACAGGCGATGGAGCTTGCCAAAAAACATAAACTCAAGGCAAACGTGCTAGAGGAAAAGGAGATGCAGAAACTGGGCATGAATTCTCTGCTCTCGGTCACGCGCGGCAGCAAACAACCTGCCAAACTGATCACTCTCGAATATGCAGGCGCTAGCGCCAAACAAAAACCAATCGTACTGGTCGGCAAAGGCATCACTTTTGACAGTGGTGGCATCTCCCTTAAACCCGGTGAGGGGATGGACGAAATGAAATTCGATATGTGCGGCGCCGCAAGCGTACTCGGAACCATGCAGGCGATTGCCGAAATGGGTCTGGAACTGAATGTGGTGGCGGTGATTCCAAGCTGCGAAAATATGCCGGACGGTGCCGCCAGCAAACCCGGCGACATCGTCACCAGCATGTCTGGTCAAACCATCGAAATCCTTAATACCGATGCAGAAGGCCGGTTGATTTTATGTGATGCGCTCACCTATGCCGCTCGCTTTGAACCCGAAACCGTGATAGACATTGCCACACTCACCGGTGCCTGTGTCATCGCACTTGGAAATGTTGCTACCGGTCTTTATAGCAATGAAGACAAGCTTGCTCGTGAATTGCTGGATGCGGGCGAATACGCACATGATCGCGCATGGCAAATGCCGTTATGGGATGACTATCAGCAACAACTGGATAGCAACTTTGCGGACATGCAAAACATTGGCGGCCGTGCGGGTGGCAGCATTACCGCTGCCTGCTTTCTTTCGCGCTTTACCAAAGAATATCGCTGGGCACATCTGGATATCGCAGGCACTGCCTGGAAATCCGGCAAGGAAAAAGGATCTACCGGTCGCCCGGTGCCTTTGCTGACGCAATATCTGATCAATCGTGCGCCAGTCAAAGTTTAACGTGAAACTCGCGCAGCGATCGTCTTCTCCCTCGCCCGCTTGCGGGAGAGGGATGGGGAGAGGGAAACGGGCATGATGGGTTTCATCATCAGGGGTGGCAATTTGCCATGCC
>CAIRBC010000433.1 GCA_903876685.1 uncultured Nitrosomonadales bacterium
CAAAATGGTTTTCGTAGGGTGCGCTTGCGCACCAACGGTTAATGGTGCGCAAGCGCACCCTACGGTATGGTTCATAGGGCACAATTCGGTCGAAGAATTTGCGACAGGGGTCTCTCCCGCAGGCGGGCGAGAGGGAGTGAAGTCACCAAGCGTGTTTCACATTAACTTACTGAAACCTGGTGTATCCATATTATGCTACTAACAGAACCGGTGGTATCGCCTGCCCCACTACTTGAACAAATTTACCGTAAAATCCAGCTTGAACATATGCAAGGACTTCCGGTTCTGAATCCTGCACTGGAAGTGGAAGCGGTTGGTTTTATTCCGTATAACGGGCTTTGGCTAGGTATCCTGATCACACCGTGGTTCATGAACCTGATGCTGCTTCCCGCAACGGAGGCTTGCCCGGCCTTAACCGACAAACAAAGCCAGACCCGGTCATTTCCGTGCGGTGCGGTTAAGTTTTTAGGCAACTCTGATGAGTCACTCGGTAATTTTCTATTCTGTACACTATTTGCCCCAATGCGCGAATTCAATAGCCAGCTAGAGGCGCGCAGTGCCGCGCAAACGGTGATGACCGGTCTGTTTGTAGAGGCGATCGCCGCCGAACCTGAGCCAATTTCAATCACCCCCCCCCCGGTTAACCCGATAGTCGATCTGCGCACAGCGGTCACTGCGCCGATGACTAAACGAGATTTCCTGCGGGGTGGATTTTTGCCCGTAATTGCGCGTGAATCTTGAAGGCTACATTTCGGTACAACTGCGATGGGATGGGCAGCGCATTGCCAGCGTAAAGGTGACACCTCGCCATTTATTGCCAGCAAGCGCGCTGTTTCGTGGCAAATCGGCAATCCAGACGGCTCATCAAACGCCAATGCTGTACAGTCTGTGCGCGAAGGCACAAACGGTAGCCGCATTATCTGCGCTTGAAGCCGCTCTAGGCATCCGCGTCAATTCTGCCACACTCAAATGGCGCGAGTTGCTGGTGCTGGGTGAGTCGCTCATGGAAGCGCTGTGCCGCTTCATGCTCCACTTGCCGGCGCTGATCGGCGAAGCACGCAAGCCTGAAAATTTGATCCTGTTGCGCAAAGAGTTTACAAAATTGCTTGCCCCGGTACTGAAGGATCAAGCCTGGAAAACGCCTGCGGCTTGCTTAGCTGAGCCTGATGTCAAAGCATGGCAAACTTTTTCAACTATGCTGATTTCGGCAATCAGCACTGACATTTTGGGGTTGTCTAGTGGCGAATGGTTTGAGTTAGTCAACTCCGGTAAGTCTGCACACTGGCTGAAACATGCTGATACAGCTACTGCCCGATTTCTACTAAAATTATGGCCTTTAAAGTCTACCGGTACTCCGCTAAACTTGATGCCCGCAGCGACTTTCTACGCTGCACCTGATGAACTTCATACCGCCATGCTAGTTGACCCTGATTTTTCCTCATACCCGCACTGGCAAGGCAGCGTTATGGAAACCGGCGCACTGGCCAGGATGCAACACCATCCGGTTGTGGCAACGTTACTGGCTCAAGACTGCGCACCCATGCTAGTTCGTGTTATTGCCCGTTTGCTCGAATTGGTAGAAGCAGCGACTGCGCTTTCCCATGACACTTTATCGGCTAATATTTCGAGTAGCATGCCCTTTCAGGGGGCGGGTCTGAGCTGCCTGCAAACCCTGCGCGGCCTGTTGCTGCACTGTGCCGAGGTTGACGCTAACAGCATGATCACGGACTATCATATCGTCGCCCCTACTGAATGGAATTTCCATCCTGAGGGTTCCATGCAAGGATTGTCCGGCATGACAGTCGGCAGTGCCACAGAAGCAAGCCAAGTTGCAGAATGGATGATCCAGTCTCTGGATCCTTGCGTTTCTTACAAAATCGAGGTTATTCATGCATGAAATGTCTCTAGCCGAAGGTGTTTTACAACTGATCAGCGAAAGCGCCCAAAGCAATGGCTTTAGCCAAGTTAAAACAGTCTGGCTTGAAATAGGCGCGTTGGCCGGGGTTGAAGCCGAAGCCATGCGCTTTTGTTTTGATGCGGTCGTCAAGGGCACGCTGGTGGAGGGCGCAACGCTGGAAATTGTTGAAACGGAAGGGCAAGGCTGGTGCATGGCTTGCAGCAAAACAGTTCCCCTCCAGCAGCGCTATGATCCTTGCCCGTTATGTGACGGTTACCAGGTAGAACCAACCGGCGGCCTGGAATTGCGGGTGAAAGAATTGGAAGTTGAATAGCCGTGTAAAATGTCCTTCATGCGGCTTCGATCTCGAATCTGACTACGTTGCGTTGATCCCGTGAAAACTCTACGCCGATCAGATGAATCGGCAGTGCTGCGGCACGGTATTTATCGGCATAAGCCTTATTCTTGAGTTGCTGGAGTGCGCGACCTTCCGGGATGATTTCCACTACCTTGAATTCGAATAGATAGATATGACCGTTAAACTGAATGGTCATAGCGATACGCCCGAGATTCGTCGCCTCTTCCAGCACGATATCCAGACCCAAGGCCGCAAAATAACTGTAGAACACGCTGGCATAGTAACCTTCGTATTTCGCGATCGGATTATTGTCATACCACTGATGCGGAATACTGGCATAAAACGCATGGAAAAGCTCTCTGAGTCCAGTCAAATCGTTCGCCAGTAGCAGATCCAACAACTTGAGACTATGACTATAGCTCTTGCTGAGATCGTCGGTATAGGTCGAAAGCAGGCTGCCGTTAAGACTGGATTCCACCTCCTTGTTGGGATAACCCAGCGTGTAAATCCAGCGGCCGACTATCGGTTGTTCCGCCTTATGGATGGTCAGATAGCCCGCCTGAAACATCAAGGCCTCGGGAATGATCTGGTCTACGTCAAAGCTGGAAAGTATTTCCCAGCCGGTACGAAGCCGCACCAGATTCGGCGTAAAAAAACCGCGCTTGGCCAGCAGTTCGACTAAAAATGTCGGGGTACCGGTTTCAAACCACCAGGGACGAAATTCACGCTTTTGAAACAGTAACAGCAGATCAAACGGGTTGTAAACCGATTCACCTAGCCAGTTATAACCGTTATACCAGCGTCGAATCTCTGCTCGATCCAGACCCTGCAACTCCGCAGCGAAAATGCTATCTACATCGGTATCGGTATAACCACACAGCGCAGAATATGCAGGATCGATGGTGATGTCATTTAACGTGAAACTCGCGCAGCGATCGTCTTCTCCCTCGCCCGCTTGCGGGAGAGGGATGGGGAGAGGGAAACGGGCATGATGGGTTTCATCATCAGG
>CAIRBC010000434.1 GCA_903876685.1 uncultured Nitrosomonadales bacterium
ATAAATTTTGATAAATTTCTCAACAGAGTTTTTTAGGTTTAATGTCTCAAGTCAGCACAAATGGTGCGCAAGCGCACCCTACGGTAAGACTCATGAGCCTAGGAGATCTTCTACCACCCCTTTAACCTCATTGGTAATTGCGTAAAGTGTAAACCGAGAAATGAAGGATGCCAAAAATTCCACATTATTTTTTAAACGATGTGGTAGAATGATTGTGTGTGAATTTTGCACACAAAGATTGGTTGCTAAATCATGGTTCGGTCGTGCAAACTGTGCTCTCACCAGGGTTGAATTGAGGTTGAGCTTACCTTGTTTGGGGTCGAAATGTTATTATTTGACTACAGTGCACTTTGGCTCGCATTGGATGAAGGCTACCTGGATTTTAATTTTTAAACCGATTATGTTAGAGCTTCCGGATCGCTTGGGTTTGCGCGTCCAGGGAGCGGGACATCACGAAAGGGGATTTCAGATGAAAAATTATGCTTCGGCATTTGGACGGCAGGCGGTGAGGTTGCTCGCTACCTTTGGGTTGCTTGGTTTGCTGGCAATTTTTAGCCCGGTACAGGCGGCAGTCACAATTTCTCCAGGCTTCAACCTGTTGGGTAATTCAAACGCAGATCCGATTGCGGTTGCCACTGCTTTTGGCGATGCGACTTTGTACACCTCAGTATGGAAGTGGGATGCCAGCAAAAGCCAATGGGCTTTTTATACGCCGGCTCTTGCAGATGGAGGATTGGCTTACGGGCAGACCAAGGGTTATCAGCCGTTGACTACGATCAATGCGGGTGAGGGATTTTGGGTCAATGCAAAGTCGGGCGGCAGTGTAGCTTTATTGAGCGGTGCGCCGGTGACGACCTCCAGTAGCGCCAGCACCTGGAAAAATGGCTTTAACCTGATTTCAATCGGCGATGCGTATACCCCGGTACAATTTGCTGCTGCCTTGGGTGCCTTGAATGTGGCACCACCCACTCCTGGTGTGAGTGTTTTGGCGTTGACGACACTCTGGGCCTGGGATCCATTGCAGTTGAAATGGTATTTTTACGCGCCTTCACTCGATCAGGCAAGTACCTTAGCCAGTTTCATTCAGAGCAAAGGCTATCTCGACTTCGCTCTGCTGGGCAAGACACTGGACAGCGGAACCGGTTTCTGGGTAAATGTGGGTGCCAATGCTTCGGTGAACACAGCGCCACCCAATGTGACGTCCGGCGTTATCACCGGCTTTGTAGGCGGGATCCAGGTGAATGGTCAGCCTTTCCCGGATGGACGTGCCGGTTATGACCGGATGGGTGAACATTCCGATGCAGATTCCGTTTCGGCTGGACAGGCGCAGCTTGGGCAGGAAGTGCTGATTGAAGCGGATGCCAGTGGTAACGCGATTGCAGTGCATATACATCCCGGCTTGATCGGTCCGGTGGATGCGGTGCCGCCTACCTCACCCGCTAACCAGATTTCAGTCAACGGTGTCGCGGTACAGGTTAATACCGATGCCACTCTGGGTACGGTTACTGTATTCGGCGGCTACACCGGCATAGCAGACATCAAGGTGGGCGACCGTGTGGAAGTGCATGGCGTCCGTCAGACTGATACCTTGGGTAAAATTTATATAGCAGCTACCCGTATTGAGCTAAAGCCGAGCATTTGCACACCGTCTCCTTGCGCGGTTCGGGTTTCTGGAAACCTCTCGCAACTGGACGCGGTCAGCTTCAAGTTGGACGGACTGACGGTCAACTATGCTGATGCTAAATTATTGCCGTCAGGCGCCAAGCTTGTCGAGGGCGAATGGGTCAGCGTGCTGGCTAATGCAGTGCCGGTTTCGGGTGTACTGACTGCGGCTGCTGTTAAAGTCAGGAGCCTGGCTACCACCGCGACCAGTCTTTCCGTCAGCGGGCCGATTAGCAACTATCAGAGTGTGGAGAGTTTCATGGTGAATGGCATTATGGTCAATGCTTCAAAGCTTAGCCCCGCCCCCGCAACTCTTGCTAACGGTCAGCCGGTGAATGTACAGGGCACCTTTGATCCTGCCACTAACACACTGTTGGCTGCTGCGCTGACACCGATGCAGTCGAAGGGCGCTGCAGTGGAAGGGTTGATTGTCAATTTTGTCAGTGCTGCCAATTTCATGGTCAGAAATGTACTGGTAGACGCTTCCAAGGCTAACTTTGTCAACGGAGATGCGTCCAAATTGCAAAATAGTGCTGAGGTTGAGGTAAAAGGTGCTTTGGTCGGTGGAACGCTGGTGGCTTCTAGCGTGGCATTTCAATCGATACATGCGGGAGTGATGCAAGTGTTCCCGGGTCAGGTTGCCAACTATGTTGTCGCTACCGGCACCTTTGACCTGACACTGCCTGGCGGCAAAGTGCTGTCGGCTACACTTGCAAATCCTGAATTTCTCGGCGGTACGCTGGCAGATTTTGCCAATGGCGTGAATGTGCTGGTCACCGGATCGTTGGCGAATGGCGTGTTGACGGTTCATGGCATTCAATATTTGTTGACACAGCAACTGGTTAATCCGGTCGGCGGTGTTTCGGGGGAGGTTGAAAGCAAGCAACTGGGCGGTATCGCAAGAGATGTGGTGCCAACCAAGGATGGGGTTACTTTTAAGCTGAATGGTCTTTCGGTAAACTATGTCGGTGACCTGAAGGGATTAGCAAACGGTATGCCTGTCCAGTTAACCGGAACATTGTCTGGCTCGACGGTAACGGCCGGCAAGATCAAGTTGCAGGATTGAGCTGTTTTAACGTGAAACTCGCGCAGCGATCGTCTTCTCCCTCGCCCGCTTGCGGGAGAGGGATGGGGAGAGGGAAACGGGCATGATGGGTTTCATCATCAGG
>CAIRBC010000435.1 GCA_903876685.1 uncultured Nitrosomonadales bacterium
CATCGACCGTGCCAAACAAAATAACATTTACGTCCACGAATCCGAAGATTTGATCGGACTGCTGATGCAGGTCGAACTGGATCAGGAAATCCCGCCGCAACTCTATCAAGCCGTTGCTGAATTGCTAGCCTGGCTATACCGACTGGAACATGCCAGCTCACCATTTCCCAAAAAATAGCGGCAGCAACCCTTACTGGCTTCCCGATAAGGTGAGTAGTGACGTTATTTTGTAAATACGTACCCCATGCCACGTACTGATTTCAGAGGAAGGTTGCCCAACCCTGCCTGTTCGGTACGCTTGCGCAACCGGTTGATCAGCGAATCGATACGATGCGGGTCGTAGTCACCATCATCTTTGGAAAACGCTTCAATGAGGGTTTCATGCTCGACTATCTGTCCCGAGGCTGCAACCATGATTTGCAGAAAGTATCTTTCGGTTTCGCTGACGACCAGTTCTATGCCTTGGGGATTGCGCAGTACCCAGCCATCAAGCATCCAACCAGGCTTGCTGTCAGTCACCGTAGTGACGTTGATGCGACGGTCGATGGCTCGTAGGGTCGCAGCCAACTCCCTGACATCGATGGGTTTGACCAGATAGGCATCAGCACCCAACCCGAGGCCGTGCAGACGATCTTCCAGCAGAGCGCGTGAGGTGAGAAATACCAGACCCAAGGACTGGTTACTGCGCAAATTTTCGACGATCATAAAGCCGTCTTCCCCTGGCAGGCCTATATCGATGACCACTATATCGCACTCCTGCGCAGCCATGGCGCGATAAAGTCCTGCGGCATCACCAAAACTGGTGACATCAATGCCCAGCACGGTCAGGCCGAAATGAATTTCCTCACGCAATTCAACGGTATCTTCAACCAGATAGACGCGCAACTTTCGCGCTGCAATGGCACTCATGTATAGACCCTGTCATTAAGCTGGAAGCATTCTAGTGGCTCCGAGCGCAATAGTCACGCAGACATAATCACACAAATTCACTAAACACAGCAATTTGATACATAATGCATGCCTGCCGAACCAACAAACCTGTGCCATGTTGAAATTACTGCTAGTCTGCCTGTTGGTTTCGATCATGTCGCCGGTACATGCGTTATTACTCCCGGCTCAGGCAGGCATACATGAACCGGCTAGCCTGGCAGGGCATTTGATGGCACTGCGCGATCCGGGCGGGCTATTGCGCATCGAGGATTTGCTGGCCCAGCACCCGGATGCGAATTTCGTGCCCTTGCCAGGATTTCTTGCCGCCGGTTTCACCCGCGATGTCTACTGGCTGCGCTTTACGCTGCAACGCACAGGCGATGCCACTGACCACTGGTACCTGGAGGTTGCGCCTTCTTTTCTGGATGATGTAACACTTTACGCACCCGGTGGCGATGGCCACTACCAGGCTGCGCGTCTGGGCGATCTCCAGCCTTATAGCGCACGCCCCGTCCAGTTTCGAAATTTCATTTTCCCGCTAACCCTGCCCGAAGCACAGCTGACCTATTATCTGCGTGTGAAAACTACCAGCACGATGCTGGTACGGGTGCTCGCGTGGCAATATCCCGGACTGCTACTCGCAGCGCAAACCGACACCGGCATCTACAGCGCCTATTTTGGCCTGATCGTGCTGGCCTTCCTGACCAATCTGGTTTTCTGGTTATGGCTGCGTGACCGAATCTATGTGAGTTATTGCGCCTATGTTGCGATGCTGGGGTTGGTGATGATGGCGACGGGCGGCTTCATTTCCCAATGGCTTCTTCCAAACTCGCCAGTGCTGGCGGACCGGTTGGTCGGCATCGTGCTCTGCCTGACCTATCTGATCCGAACCTATTTTTTCATCGTCGTGTTGCGCCTGCGCTCGCACTTTCCACGGATAAACCGGGGCTTCGATATAGTGCTGGGTTTTTATGCGCTCTGTACGCTCTGCGCCATAGCAGGATTTTATACGGTGGTAGCCCCCTGGTTACAAATGGTGGTACTGGTCATCAACAGCAGCGTAGCCTTTGCCGGCCCCTGGCTGTTATGGCGCGGACACAAGGAATATTTGTTGTATACCTTGGCTTTCACGGCCAGCTTCATCGCCGTACTGATTGCCCTTTTCAGATTGCTGGGCTGGTTGTCAATCAATACGCCTTCCGACTATATCACGATGCTGGGGACGATCATCCACATCGTGCTGTTGAACATCGCAGTAGCTGACAGGGTACGCCGCTCGGAGCGCAAATTGCTCGACGCGGAAACCAAGACCGCTCTGCTGGGCATCGAGCGCGAGAATCTCAAACTGCAACGTCAGTTCGTCGCGATGGTCTCGCACGAATTTCGCACGCCGCTGGCTGTCATCGATGCCACCGCCCAATCGGTGGAAATCGGTTGCGCGCAAACGGGAAGCACCAGTTATGCATTCATCGCACCGCGCCAGGAAAAAATCCGCCGCGCAGTGCGCCGCATGGTGTCGCTGCTCGACAATTTCCTGACCAGCGAACGGCTTGATGTTCAGTCTGTCGACATCAACTGCAAGTCACTGGACTTGCGTGAACTGGCGACTGAAGCCGCCAAATCCTGGCATCACCTGCTAAGCGCCCCGGACCAACTCATACTGGATATCGATAACCAGCCGATAATGGTGTTTGTCGACCGGGCAATGCTGACCCTGGCGCTGTCCAATCTGATCGACAACGCCATGAAATACTCCAGGGCTGGCAGCCCGATCACGCTGCGCGCATACAAAAAACAAGGCTACGGATGGATCGAAGTGGAAGATCAGGGCCAGGGTATTTCAGCCGACGCACTAGGGAAGATCTATGATAAATTCTACCGCAGCAGCGATGCCATGGCGGTTCCAGGTGCTGGCCTGGGTCTTTATCTGGTGCGCGAAATCGTCGGCCAGCATGGCGGTGAGATCACGGTCGTTTCACAAGAAGGGCAGGGCACC
The DNA here is from genome assembly GCA_903876685.1 of uncultured Nitrosomonadales bacterium. Classification (GTDB taxonomy): domain Bacteria; phylum Pseudomonadota; class Gammaproteobacteria; order Burkholderiales; family Gallionellaceae; genus Gallionella. Next base: position 2,927 of record CAIRBC010000435.1, read on the forward strand.
CTGTTTCATTTGCGGCTACCATTGACCGTACAGGTCTAACGGGCATGGCAAATTGCCACCCCTGATGATGAAACCCATCATGCCCGTTTCCCTCTCCCCATCCCTCTCCCGCAAGCGGGCGAGGGAGAAGACGATCGCTGCGCGAGTTTCACGTTAAGACTACCATCATGAACACTCAAAAAACTTTCATTCGCTATACGTTCTGCATTATTTCAAGCATTGCCTGCACTTGCGCGCAAGCTGCCCTCAATGACGTATTACCAGCCGATTATTTTCCACTGGCAGAAGGAAGCACCACCTTGGCTGCCTACACCTATGACCGCCAAGCTCAAGGGCCATACAGCAAGGGAAAAAAATTGCTCAACGGGAACATAGATACCCAAATAGTGGCGCTCAGGCTGGCTCATTCGCTGTTGCTGGGGGATATTCCCGTTGCACTGCTCAGCACTTTGCCCTGGTCGCAAAATACGGTTGCGCCGACCCAGCTTGCCGGTTTGCTGGGCGCAGGGGCGCGCGGCACAGGCGATTTGCGTTTAGGCGTGACTGGCTGGTTGCTCAACCATAGGGACAGCGGCGATTACTTGGGCATTACCGGAATATTGTTTGTGCCTAGCGGTGTATATAACTCGCAGCAGGCGTTTAATGTCGGTGAAAACCGTTATAAATATACCTTGAATGCAGGCTGGATACACCCGCTGGGCGGCTCGTATATATTGGAGCTGCTCCCTGAACTCGCGTGGTTTGGCGACAATGGCGCTTATGTCGGCGGGCACACACTCTCGCAAAAAAATGCACAGGCACTGACTGGCTACCTGCGCTACCGAGCCACTGCTAACTGGCAGTTTCATCTGGGAGCGCAGCTCAATCGCGGTGGAGCAACCCGTATCGACAATGTTGCTCAGAATAACCCTTCCGACAATAACCGCCAGATGCTGGGAGCGACTTTTCTGACTGATGACAAAAAAAATCAATGGCTTTTCCGGGTAGCCAGGGATACCGAGGTGAAAAATGGTTTCAGCCTCGGTGCAGAACTGATGTTGCGATTCATGACTAGATTTTGAATGCTTGAAACGCCGTGCTGAGCCAGAATAGGCATAAGCAATTTTTGCATTTGGCATCCGGCGAAATGTCCACCTCCCATTCAGTCGCTCATTGTTCACAGGTCTGCTGACCGATAATTCGCAACAAAATGATTAATAACAATTTATTCATTATTACCAACTACTCGGGTATGCCGAATAGTGCCTCGCTCGCGAACGAAGCGCTTAATACCTCAGCACATCCAACGAAACTGTGTGCCCTCCCTTTTTGCTTGCTACATTCAGGCTTCGGTGAATAAGCGTGAGTTTGCGTGCGTGACTATTGTATGGCTTGTGCTTAATATTGGTCTGCGACACGAGGCTTTAGCTTAAGTTGCAATGACGGGTGTTTCGGGCAAGGCACGCTGTTTTATTGCAGCCGCAAAGCTTCGTCACACTAAAAAAATCGACAAACTTCTAAATAAGGAAACTGCTATGAAAAAGATTATCCTCAGCTCACTGGCACCGCTGCTCATCTTTGCTGCACAGGCTTACGCCTCTACCGAAACCGGCAACCTGACCGTGACCACCACTATTTCGGCGGTGTGCAATGTCCCATCACCCAACGGAAACCTGGTGCTTCCTTTCAGCAATAGCGTGAGCCTGATCGGTGCGCAGAGCCTTTCCCAAGATGTAGTGGTGAGCGTCACCTGTACAGGAAACCCTACCGTTTCCAGCGTCACCTTTGGTGACGGACTCTATGCCACAGATGCGTTGTCGGGGAGCAAAACAGCGGGATCTTTCCGGGCAATGAAAAGAACTACCAGCATCGGGATCGACTCCGTAAAAACAAATTATTTGGGTTACAGGCTCTATGCCAGCAAGTCGAGCGGCTTTGCCCCTTCAGAAACGGTGGGTAACTCCCAGTTCACCACGGCGTCGGCAACCCCTGGCGACTATACGCTGACTTTGGGCGATACCGGTGCCAGCACTTTTTATATCAAAGGTAGAGTCTACGAGGCTGACCTTAGTCGTGCGTGGGCCAGCGCCGCGACAGTCACGGGCGGCACCTATAACGATACGGTGGTGATGACAATTTCCTATTGATCCATACGAAAGATCCCGCAGTGGATCTTTTAACCAAAGGACAGGTTTATGAAGCGATTCAATAGCAAATTAATTTCCCGCTGCAAGGAAGCGCAACGACTCCTGTCGATATCTCTTCTACTAGGGAGCCAGCCTGCCGTATACGCGGCAAACGGGGTGGACGGCGCATTGCAAGTTTCTATGCAAGTCAATTCGACCTGCACAGTTCCTTCGCCCAGCGGGAACCTGACCTTGCCCTTCGATGGCGGGAGAGTGCTCACCAATCAGGTTATTTCCTATTCGGTCACGATCACTTCCACCTGCACCTCTGGTTCGGTGATCACGGCGCTGGGTTTTGGTGATGGGATTCATTATCTCGGTGACGGCACTTCAAGGGTTCGACGCATGGAGAATGCCAATGCGCCAGGCACTTTTCTGGCCTATCAAATGTATCGCGACAATACCGGCAATGGTACGCTGATCAAACCGGAAAGCTACGGCATCTGCACTGGTGCCAATGCCACCGATTGTTCTGTCATCACCTATAACCCTGCCATATCAAGCATTTCCCAGAAAATATATGGCAGGATTTATGACAGCAGCTATGCCAGCCAATATTCCGTCATGGGTGGGATTTACAATGATTCTGTCGTGATGACGGTCACCTATAATTAACGGATAATGCCATGTTGCTATCTAACCTTCACACCCGGCGGAGCAGTTGGTTGTTACTGCTGCTTTTGTGGGTTGCCAGTGCCTCAGCCGGCAGTCGCATTTCCAATGTCATACTCGAAATCGACAAGGATGGGCGGGGTCTTACCGAAATTACCAATCTGGATGGCGCGTCGCTGGGCTATGAGGTCACACCGCTGAGCTGGAAGATTGTGGATGGCAAGGATGTCTATGAAAAAACCTCTGATTTCATCGCCGTTCCACCGAGTTTTCAATTAGCGCCCAACCAGACCAAGGTCGTGCGGGTCGGTTTCAGGAAGAATATCCCCTCGGAGATTGAGCGAACCTATCGCTTGTCCATCCGCGAGGTTCCTTCAACCACGGGTTCCGAGGGAGTTGCGCTGGTTTATAACCACATGATGCCGGTGTTTATCGCGCCCTCCGCCAAGGTCGCGTTGCATGAACTGCGCGGCTCTATCAGCCGCGATGCAGCAGGCAAGCAGCTGCTGCGAATCGAAAATATCGGGAACCGGCGGTGCACTATCAGGACCATCAAGCTGATGCGTGACGGCAATACCCTACTCGATCTCACGTCCGGGCTATGGTCAGCAGTCCTCGCCAAAACCTGGCGTGAACTCCCGCTGGATGAGAAACTGCTCACTGCGGGGCCGATGAGCGTTGAGGTGACCCTGGTGGCTGGGCAGGTGACGGTGCTTGAGGTCATGATTCCCTGAGTCTGCGCGCTACTAATGCTGATTCAGCTACCCGGAATGCCGGTGATTTCGTCTGCTATGTTGGGTGTATCGATGCGTCGGCATCGATAAGGCTGAGCATGGCACTATGAAAAAATATGTATTGATCCTGCTGGCAGGCATGGGATTGCTGTGCGCTTACCTGATTGTCGAAACACAACAACAGCCTGAAGGGCTCGTTGTTGCCAGACCACAGTATTACCGCCCTCCGGGCAACCCTGAACTTGTGATAGCGGTACCCACTCGGATGGGTGGGCATGAACGACCGCTCTCTCAAAATGAGACAGAGGGCAGCACAACAAAGCTGCCGAACCTGCAAGCCGCTTTCGCAACGGGTGGCCAAACAACTCAATCGGCGGTCGCAACCGAGGCAGGCTTTGTCACTGAAATGTTTCTCAAGGTGTTTGTGAATGAGGAAATGATTGCACCAATGGCCTTCGTCGGCGTGGACCGTGCCGGCGCGGTCTTCATCTCGCGTGATGATATCCCCCGCTTGCGCTTGCGGCCAGAGTTGACTCCGCCGCTGCTGTATCTGGGTGGAGTAAGCTATTTACCGATTTCTAAACTGACGCAACCTATCCTGATTGACCCTGTCGCTGAAACGCTCAGGCTCACGCTGCCCGCCAATTATTTCACCACTGTGCGTATCGACATGGCTCACCCTGATCGAGCCGACAACTTTCTGATGCCCCAAACCGGTGCCGTGCTCAATTATTCAGTGAATAGTGCAGTAGACGGAAAATTGCATCTCAAACCCTCGCTCGCGTTTGAGCCGACGCTGTACTCAGGTCCGATGCTGGCCAGATCCTCTTTTTATGACAGTGCGCAAAGTGGGCTGCAACGATTGAACAGCACCTTGCTGCTGGACGATACCAGCCGCAATGAATCCTGGGTCATCGGGGATAATGTGACGCGCAGCGGCGGAAGCTGGGGACGATCCACTCCTTTCATAGGAGTTTCCTGGGGTAGCAATTTTTACCTGGATCCCCGCTATAGTCCCTATGCAAATTTCTCGTTATATACCCGCAACGATCTGCCGGTAGTGTTGGAGATGATGTCGGATGGCGCAGCGCTTTCCCGTCTGGATGTGCCGTCCGGCCCGCTGGAAATCAACAATCTTCCCACGCCGGATGCCTATGGCAATCTCACTGTGAGGATCACCGATATTCAGGGGCAGGTGAAGTATATACAGGTGCCTTATCTGAAAATAAGTAACCTTTATGCGCCTGGAGCCTATGACTATAATATCAGCGGCGGACTGATACGCCGCAATGTGGTCAGTCGCTTTGGCAGTTATGCCGACTGGGTCGTGACGACTACCCACCGTTATGGCATAAGTCCCACCTTGACCGCAGCGCTGCACCTGGATATGAGCCGTACCGTGCAGGCAGCAGGGGTGAACTTGCTGCATGGCTATCTGCCGCTGAACCTGCTCAGCAGTACCACTCTGGCCAGCAGCCATTCCGCCGCCGGAGAGGGCTTGCTCTACTCGGGTACGCTCAGCCCGATCAAAAGCATGCGTAGCGTGGCGTTGAGTGGCGGGTTCACTTATCAGTCGATGAATTTTTCCCTGGCCGACAAGCTGGCTCCGACAGTATTGTCGCCCTTGAAATGGTCGCTGAATTTGGCACTGGGGTTGCCAGGGCTGAATTTGCCGCTGGGTTTGGGCTATACGGCTCGCAGGCTCTGGGACGGTGCCTCCACCGCTGCCACCACGCTGAACTATAGCGCAACCCTTTTTTCCCAGCTGAGCCTGAGTGCCAGCTTGCAACAGAGCACCCATCCCTCCAACTGGTTGATGAATTTTAGTCTGGCCTATCCCTTGGAATCCAGGCGTCTGGTCTCTGTGCAGACCCAGACCGGCAGCTCTGGCAACGGCGCCACGCAACTGGATTTCTACCAACCGGCACCCTATGACAGCGGAGTGGGCTACCGCCTGTCCGCCCGCGCCAGCCAGTTGACGGATCATCCGCTGACCGGTTATGGGGGCGTAGTCGAAGTAAAAAGTTCCTTCGGGCAAGGTTCTTTGGACGCAAACAAGTCGGCTGAGGCTTATAATGGCAACGCAAATTTCAGCGGCAGCATCGGAATCCTGGATGGGAAGGTGTTTCTGGCGCCATCGCTGGACACCCCGTTTGCCCTGGTTAAAACAGGAGACGCCGTTGAGCTTCCCCTTTACCGTGGCTACAACCGGGTTGCCACCAGCAATGCCGACGGCTGGGCCATCATCCCGCAGTTGGTCGGATTTCAAAAAAATGTGATCTCCTTCAGGCCGGAGGAACTGGCTTTTGATATATCCATGGACAATGTGGAAAAGGAACAGATTTTTGCTCCTTACTCGCGTGGTGGCGTGGTGGTGAATTTCCCCTTGAAAAGTTCGGTCAGTGCGCTGGTGATATTGGTGGATGCCGAGCACAGCCCCTTGCCTGCCGGTGCCGAGGTCACGGCGGTGGAAACGGGAGAGGTGGCCTATGTGACCCTGGAAGGCAGGCTATACCTCACCAACATCACACGGGATCTGAACCTGCGCGTGGATGCAGGAAAGTATGGGCGCTGTGCCACGCGCCTGATCAAACCTGTGCTTTTGGATAACATTCAGCCCGTCATCGGCCCACTGGTCTGCCCTTTGCCGAAAGTTGCGTTACCATGAGGAGTCTGATAATAACGGTTGCGCTGCTGTGCCTGCTGGTATTTTCGTCACAGTCACTGGGCTATATGCACTGCTGGCTGTCCACCGCCACGCTTAATTTTGGCAACAGGGATGCTGCCAACCGGATGCAGGAAGGCTCCGGAGAGGTTGTTGTGGAATGCCAGAACCAGAGTCCTGCCCCCCGGCAGCTATGGTTGGAGCTCTCGTTGAATATGCCGGATGATTTGCTGAACAAGCTGTCGGGTGAGCATGGCTCGCTCAGGGTGATGTTGGGCTTTGCTGAAAATGAGCTGGGTGTGGTGCTAAAAGAGACGCCCTTGTCACGCAGGTACAAGGAAAGTCTGTATCTCAAGCCGATGCAAAAGCTGATCCGGCATATTCCGGTCTATGGTCGGCTTTTTCAGGCGAAAGAGCAAAGCGGCAGCTTTGTTGGCACGATAGGCATCACCATCAACATTAATGAGGGTACGCCAGGTGAATGAGCTGGCAGGTGCGGAATATATTAATTTCAGGAAGGGAGCCGTTATGAGTAGGTTATTAACCCAGCTATTTGGAGCGCTATTATGTGTTGCAGCGCCCGTTCATGCCGCCACGGGAATCAACAACCTGATTGTGATCACCACCGTTCCGTCTACCACGATCATACCTGCCAGTGAGAATGTAGCGCCGCCCTTCTCCGGTAGCGCCCCGCTGAACAACGGCCAGACACCCTCAACCGAAGTAGCCGTTCCTGTCATTACCAGCGGCAACCTGATAGTCACCGGTGTCAGCTTTGGCGATGGCCTGTATGCGGCAGTCAGCGGTAGTAAAACAGCCGGCAATTATCGCGCGATGAAGCGCACCACCGCAGCGGATGATGGCACCAAAACCAATTATCTGGGCTATCAACTTTACATCTGCAAGAGCCAGGGATGCACAGCCAGTGATGATACCAACCTGTTTGCGACCGATGACGGTATAACCACTCCCAAGCGCCTGGCGCTCAATCTATCCGGCACCTTCAGCATGTATGTCAAGGTAAAAGTCTACGAGATAAACAGTCAGCGCAGCGGTTGGGTAAATTCATCAGAGGTTCCGGTGGGGACTTATAGTGACACCATCACCATGACCTTGAGCTACTGACAGAGTCAGGGGAAATAGGGATCATTAAAAATTCATAAAAATCAATGCTATTGGCAAAATTCGGCCAAACTATTCAAGCTAAGCAAAATTCAAAGACGCCCGAGAGTACACCTTAAAAACACCCCACCCAAAGGGCGGGGGGGGGTCGACGCTAAGGCATAGCCACTTTCTATCGATTTATCCTGAGCCGGATTAGCTGGAACCGAAAAAGGTGCCTTGACAATGATGACGTTTTAAAATTTCTTGCACAGGCGTCAGGGAGTGGAAAATCATCGATTTTCATACAGCTCAATCCGCTACGCTTGTTAACGCCACGCGAATTTATGATTGTTCACTGATCCATGTATTTAATGGCAAACTCGACCACGCAAAATGAATGATTCAGGTATTGATTGCCGTGAGTTATTTACCTAGAATTCAATGAGAGGTGCCTTGGAGCCTGGAGGGCTAGTCTGTGGTGTGCTTGCCGATAGCCTGGAAAAAACATCAATGAATCGCGAACATCGCATTCTTCTCCTTGATGGGCAGATGGTGCTCATCTCCCCCTATGATCCGAACGCAGGCTTTAATGTCGGCAATGCGATGCAACGCAACAAGTTGATATATGCACTAGCCGACGCTTCGCTGGTAGTGAGTTCAGATATGAAGAAAGGAGGCACCTGGGCTGGCGCGGTCGAGCAACTAGACAAGCTTCGCTTTGTACCTGTTTACGTTCGCTCAACTGGTGAGAGCCAAGTGGGGCTGGAAGCACTTAAAGCAAAAGGAGCATTACCTTGGACGAACCCTCAAGATAGTGATGCATTTGAGGCAGTATTTGAGGTGGCTATAATTCGATCAAAAGCCTCGCCGAAGGTTGAACA
>CAIRBC010000436.1 GCA_903876685.1 uncultured Nitrosomonadales bacterium
CCCGTTATTAAAATGAATTCTGCGCAGTTCGTATTCAATATCCTCCGTTAATTTTTATTTAGTGTCATTTTTTTGTCAATATATTCTTTGAGTTGGGCGGATATGATCAGAGCGGATAATCGGCGTCAGCCTTCGAGCCAATGTATCAAAAAGCCGTTACCGGTAAGAACGCGGTGGGCATCGAGCATCTGCCGCTTAAACGATTCCTGGAGGGTAGCGATCTGACCCGTGAGTAACCGGCAATTCTCCCGGTTGATCAAGCCGATTTCTTCAGCCTTTAAGACATCGCCAGCCATTACCTCTAATGCGCTAAATTTGATCAGACTCCAGCCAAACCTTGAAACTTGCGGGTCTTTGCCGATCACCATGTTCATCGACCAGTTCTTCTGACTGACCCGCCGGTTGACCAACGGTGTATGGATTAGCAGTACCTTGCCTGCCATACCCGCCCGAAAGGCGGTGATTCTGTCGTGGCTGACGGCGGCGAGTTTGCTGTCCAGGCGGGTGAATCCGCTTTGGGCGGTTCTCGACCAGGCCATGGCATAACCGATCAAATGCTTGTCGCCTTGCAAAATTTCCTCCATGGAATAGTGTCTGGCTTGATGAATCGGCGACATCGCGGGAAATTCATGCGCCAAAGTATTTTCGGCAGCATGGATTAGCTTTGCGGTTGAGGTAATCATCGTCACACCGGGGTTTGTCCTGAATACATACAAGAGAATTTTGGCACGATCGCAATGGGAGATGTCATCGCCGTGCGCTTGGAATACCAGATCGCAGCTTGCTTTTTCAAGGAGCAATGGCAGATGATCTCGTCTTAGACGCGCGCTCCCACGGCGTAGAATGATTCTATGTTGCAATGGATGCCTTTTAAGCCAGGCAATGACACAATCACGAGCGATGAAATAAGTGCCATCCTCTGAAGCATCGTCGGAAAAGATGATTTCGGCCACTACTCCTTTTTGGGAAAGTATTGAGAAAACCGCATCGGCAACGAACGCCGCTTGCTGGTAAACCGGCATCAAGATCGAAATCTCAGGAGACCCCACGCCGGGGGATATTTCAATAAAGGAGTCGAATTCCGGCTCCTCGGCAGAGAATATCATAACGGTTTCATCGCCAAGCCATATGAGGTTTGGCCTGTCATCTGACAGGCGGTTACGGTTATGCCCATGATTGACGATACGCGGGAAAAAAGGAGTTATCCGGTATTGCCAGACGTTGATAAATTTCTGGTTGAATGATCATGCATACCAGCCAGGAAGTGAGAACCTGGTTGCTCCAGCGCACCTTGAATCGACGCAACCCTTCGTGGTTTCCATTGGGGACTCCACCCAGAAACAGTTTTATGCCATGCCGTTGGCAATGAGTGGTGATCTCATGCATCAGCACATAGGAGGCATTCGAAACCAGTCCTTCTGGACTGATCACGATATGCAGGAGATGAAATTCATCGCCAAAATAGGCGCCACAGGCCATAGCTCCCCAAAGTGAAGCGTCACGCACGCCTAAGATGCTGAAATAGGGGAGGCGGGACAATCGGGTAAAATGTTCCTCACTAAAGTCGAATTGATGACTTAACCCGCGTCGCTTGACCAGTAGTTGATGGAGTTCGAAAAACGCACGCAATCCCTCAATCGAATCGACCTCACTGATTTCCCATCTTTTTCGGCCGATGGTCAGATTCCTCCGTGATTTTCTGCCAAGTTTCAGCGATCCGAGAACTGGATCGAAGACGAAATGAGGCTTGAAGGCGATCAGGTCGCTGGAATGACTCCAGGGAGGAAGCTGCGACGGTGCCAAGATCCCGGTTAAACTCACTAAATCATCGAAAGCGGACTTGAGCTTACAACCCTCGTTTTCGTCCAGCCAGATGTAAGGCCACGGAAGACGGCCATCACAATAAGGTTGGTTGTCAATTTTACTGACAAAAACAGGGGTGGGTGTATTAAGGCGGTTCACGATTAAACCTGTATGGGATCTGGCATATTCGAGCTGATTAAACGGTCTGACCAGTTGTGAGACAGATTGCATGATAGATTCGCTTGATAAAGCATGCTAAGGGGGTGACAGGGCTGAGATTTGGAGATGTCGGTAGTGATGTATTATTTTTGACCTATCACCTTGTCAAATTCAACATTTGATAAGTATAACGGTTTTTCATTTGGCTCATCAATGGCAAATGCACTAACTATGGAAGCGCATCGATCGCGAACGATCTGGTTCGAAATTCACCCTACGCTACGAAACCTATTATTTCGGGTGTTTCATGGGTAGGTAATGCGTTAACCGAATATTTACAATAATACATATTTTGATCATTGTTTTTAAATGAAAATTATGGCATTATTTAATTATGCCTAAAAATTGTAATGTGCGTATTAGTCATTTTGACAAATTGTATTTGAAACTATCATACCTGCAAATATTAATTGAGATCTGTTGAGTCTGTGATGAAAAAATTTACCATCAAACAAAATCTGATACTCCTGTTGTGCGGATTTATTCTGGGCTTTGCTGTTTACGGATTGATCTCGTTCAGTACGTTAAATCAGCTAAAAGTCAATGGCCCGTTGTATACCAATATTATCCAGAAAAAAGATCTGCTTGCAGATATTTTGCCTCCACCCGAATATCTGATGGAAACTTACCTGACGATGTTCCAGTTGGAAAAGTCAACACCGGCTGAATTTCCAGTGTTGATTGAAAAGACGCAGTCGTTAAAAAAGGATTTTCTGGAAAGAAAACAGTATTGGGAAAGCGAGTTGCCCTCCGGTGAGCTCAAGGATGGTCTTGCCAGGTCGGCTGGCTTTGCTAACCAAATATTCGAGTTGATGGAAAAGCAGTATATTCCTGCGCTGCAAAGTGGCAACATGGCAGCAGCAGGTGCGATACAACCGCAGATTACCGCACAATATATTCAACATCGTACCGCGATTGATGCGCTGGTCAAGATCTCAACCGATGCTGCTGCAAAGGATGAGCAGGATGCAAAAGTGCTGGTTTCAAGCAAGGTTGCATGGATGGGAATTATTGTCGTGGTGGCTATCGTGCTGGTTACCGCGCTTGGATTATTTATCATGCGTATCGTCACTCAACCCTTGGCACAAATGCAATCGTTGATCGTCGAAGTCGAACGATCCGGTGATTATTCCAGAGTCATTGATTATCATTCAGATAACGAGATTGGTCAGACAGCCGCTGCTTTTAACAGCATGATGAGATCGCTGCAGAGTGTGCTGTCGAATACCAATTCTGTGATGGTGGCAGTAGCGTCTGGCGATTTTAGCAAGCGGGTGACGGTGGAGGCACGTGGCGATCTGGATCGCTTGAAACATCACATTAATACTTCTGTGGACAAGCTTGCCTTGACCATGAGTGCCTTGTCCAGTGTGATGAAGGCACTGGCGGAGGGTGACTTCAATAAACGTATTGAAATCAAAGTGGAAGGTGAATTCAAGCTTGCCGTGGATCAGGCGATGCAGGCGATGCAAACGATGCGAACGATGCTGGGAGAGGTGGGGGCAGTAATGGGCAACGTGGCGAACGGCAATCTTGGCGGGCGGGTAAATGCCGTAGGTCACGGAGATTTGGCAACATTGAAGCTGGCCATCAATACTTCGTTGCAAAGATTATCAGATACCTTGAAAATCATTAATGACAATACCCGTCAGGTCGCTACTGCCGCTAATCAGACCAGTACCGCGATAGGCCAGATCAGCGATGGTGCACAAAATCAGATGCATGCGATTAGCCAGGTGGCGACCGCTGTGCGTCAGACTAGCAGTTCGATTAACGATGTTACCCAGAATACCGAGACTGCCAGCTTGAAATCACAGGAATCTGTCAGGATCGTGCAGAATGGCAAGATCAAGATGCAACGCATGGTGGAAGTGGTTAACAGCATTGCGGCAAACTCGGAAAAAATCACCAAGATCACCGAAATGATCGAAGCCATTGCCAATAAGACCAATTTGCTCAGTCTGAATGCGGCTATAGAGGCGGCACGAGCCGGAGAACATGGCAGGGGTTTTGCGGTGGTGGCTGAAGAAGTCGGCAAATTGGCAGCCAATAGTGCAACCAGTACGCAGGAAATTGCCAGCTTGGTGCATCAGGCGGTGGTGGATGCGAACCGTGCGGTAGAGACGGTCAGGGAGGTGGCTATGGATATGGAACAAATTGAAGCTGGCTCGACTGCGGCGAACGGTATGTTGCACCGAATTGCTGCGGCGCTCGATGAGCAGAGCACCGCCGTCCGTGAAATTAATGCTAACGTAGACAGTCTGAACCAGATTGGGCGTAGCAATGCGGCAGCGTCTGAGGAGATTACCTCAACCGTGGTTGAACTGGCCAAAATTGCCGACCATACAAGACGTGAGGTCGACAAGTTCAGCATTTAAGCGAAATAGGGTGAAGACTGCGTGTGCCATATTATGTGATCTTTCTGACACTTGGCTTTATCAGGCCTCCAGGTAACAACGCGAATTTCGGGTGTATTCGATAGGTATATTTTGCCGCTTCGCCGCCTTTTTAATCTTGTCAGCCAGGCCATGATTGACATAGTTGGTGATCAGCAGGATACGTTGGGTATTCTTGGGAATGATACTTTTTTTGTCGCCATGTTTACGCCCGATCCAGTGTGCAATATCGGTTTCGCCCTGTGCGAACAAGGCCTCTCTGATCGATTCAATTTTGTCGCCGCCGACGATTAATGTAGCCATGTTAACCTCACTGGTAATTTAAAATCTTCCTCACAACTCCGGGTAAATTCTAGGTGGCTGGAGGGGATTTTCTAAGCAATATATCGGAATAAGCATTGCAGAATTTTTCTCTGAGCAGAGCAAGCTTTTTTATTGCAAGTTTGGCATCCTTCATTTCAGTCCCAAAGTGGTTGACACTTTCTATGA
>CAIRBC010000437.1 GCA_903876685.1 uncultured Nitrosomonadales bacterium
GAAATACTGAAAGGAACTGAAATGTTGGAGACAAATCTTGATCGAATTAAATCCAATGCCATCGCGGAAGGTGTACTGCTTGGCAAGCTTGAAGGAAAGCTTGAAGGAAAGCTTGAAGGCGAATTCACGCTGCTCGAACGATTGATAGCTAAACGCTTTGGCCCTGTCACTGAGGACACCCGCACCCGTCTCAGGACTGCAACTTTCGACCAACTCGAGATTTGGGCAGAGCGTATTCTCGATGCTCACGCCCTGGCAGAGGTCTTTGGCGATCATTGAATGTTGCATCCATAACAAGCTGATAATGGCAAACACGTTTTCACTTTTTTTAGCCTTGTTGTATTCCATTGCACTCCAATAGTTGGCATTGTTAAATTTTGTTGGAATAAACAGCGCTTGCGAAATTTATATTTGTATATCACTCACCATTTAAATTTCCGTACATTAGAACTGCACCTGATTCATTTCCCTGTTGCGGTATGTTACTGATTACTATTTTTTTACGATTATCAAATGATTACATTAACGTGAAACTCGCGCAGCGATCGTCTTCTCCCTCGCCCGCTTGCGGGAGAGGGATGGGGAGAGGGAAACGGGCATGATGGGTTTCATCATCAGGGGTGGCAATTTGCCATGCCCGTTAGATAAAGTTAAGGAAGTTCTTGCCGCCAACCCTGATTCAGAAGAGATCATTGGTCTAGGTATGCGTGAAGTTTTTTATAACGCGTATGAGCGTAAATTCGGCAGTCCAACAGCAGACGTCATAGAGCGCTAACCCCGAATTCCCTTTCATTCCATCCGGACTACACTCGCTTCAATAACTGGCATACCTTTGCCAGCAACTCCGTCACGTCAAAGGGCTTGGTAAGATAGGCAACAAAACCCGCTTCCAGACCATTTTTTACATCCTGCGGCAGAGCTGCCGCGCTGACTGCAAGCACTGGAATGGCTGCTGTTAGCGGATTTTCCTTGAGGATTTGCAAGGCTTGCAGGCCGCTCATACCCGGCAGATTGATATCCATCAGCACCAGCGCCGGCGGACGGCGTGCGATCATTTCCAGACCCGCTTCGGCAGTTTCAGCGGTCAGCAATTCAACCCCCGGCAACTGGGTGAATATATGCTGCATCACCATGACATTGACCGGCGAATCCTCAACATACAACACCAAACCCCGAACCTGATTGACATCGGACAACTCGGTAATCTTCTCGACCGCCTGCTGCGGCAAACTGGCAATAGCAACCGGCAATTCCACCCAGAAACGGCTGCCTACGCCCACCTTGCTCTCAAAACCAACCTGTCCACCCATTGCCTCAGCCAATTTCCGGCAAATAACCAATCCGATACCAGAACCCTCAGTGACCGTCTGCTCTGCACCCAACCGCTGAAAAGGCTGAAATAATTGCGCATATTTATCCTTGTGAATCCCGGCTCCCGTGTCGGTGACACTGATATGCAGCAGCCCTTTATTTTGCTTGCAGGATACCACCACCAGACCATCTTCGCGATTGTACTTGACCGCATTGGATAGTAAATTCAACAGAACCTGGCGTAACCGGGAAGCATCTGCAAGCACATGCAAGTTTTCCGGGCAGCTATATTGCAAGGTGATGCGACGGCTCGCCGCTATCGGCTCGGTCAGTGCAATGACATCCTTGATCAAGGGCTGAACTACCACGGATGACAAGGCTATATCCAGCTTGCCGGCTTCAATTCGCGTCAAATCGAGCACTTCATTAATCAGACCAAGCAAATGGCGACCACTGTCGAGTATATGTCTGACGGGCTGTTTTTGCGAAATCTGAAGCGGTGTCGGCACTCCCATATCCAGCATCTGCGCGAAGCCGATGATGGCATTGAGTGGCGTGCGTAACTCATGACTCATGCTGGCCAGGAAGGTACTCTTTGCCTGACTGGTTTTTTCGGCCTCATCTTTTGCCAGCTTGAGCAACTGTTCTGCATGCTTGCGTGCGCTAATGTTCCGCACAATAGCTTGCAAAAAATCACTGTTGTTCAACTGGATCAATTTCAGGCTGACCTCAGCCTGAAAACGGCTGCCATCAAGCTGACAATGCTCCCACTCGAAAAATTGCGTGACGCCCGCATAGGCCGCCTTGATTTTTTGCATGGAAAGTTCCGAGGAAAGGCCGCCACCGGGCTGTGACTCCGGCGAAAATCTGAAGGGTGTGCAGCCTAAGATATCGCTGCGCTGGCAACCAAATATCAATAGCGTACTATCATTGCAGTCGACGAATATATTTTCGCGGATCAGAAATACCGCATCGCTGGAATTTTCAAAAATGGTACGGTAACGAAGTTCACTTTCTATCAGCGCCTTTTCCCCATTTTCAATCGCTTCCCTGGCCGACTTTTCCTGACGAAATGACTCCCTGAATTTTTCCGCCAGTGCATTGATGTCATACACTAATCGCCCGATTTCGTCCTGTTCGTGACCTTTGGGCGACAGCAAGGCTACACCGCTGACCGGATCCATACTATGCAGCGCATCCGACAGTTTCTTGATCGGGCGGGAAACCAAATACAACACACTGGGTAACACAATAACGGCAATCACCAGCAGTTGACTGCAAAGCAACATCACAATAAAACTCACACTCTGCTTCGACTGATTGATGATTTCACCCGGATTCGGGGTGACGATGATTTCGCCGATCATATGGGTATTATCGAACGGCGAGCTGATTTTCCGGTGTACTGCGGCGGCAGACTTGTCATACCCCTGACTAGCCAAGCGTGCTTCCTCTGCCAACACCATGCTTCCACCGAGAATTTTCGCTGAGGATACATTGTTATTTTTCAACAGCCCCAGCAGAATTTCGCGTGCCAAATCCTTGTCGTTGACAAAACAAGCTGCACTCACCGAACTTTCAATCGTGTCCAGCAACTGGGAAAGTTGAACCTTCGCCCGCTCTTCCGCACGGCTAGCGGTAACCTGAGCGGCGATATACACAAAAAAAAGACCCGCCAGACCGGCCGTACTCAGTATGGCCAGCGTAGTGCGTGCCAGAATGCTATGGTGGGTACGCCCGAAGATACGCAGTATCATAATTTAACGTGAAACACGCGCAGCGACGTACTTTCGGCCACGCCCCGCTCGCTGCGCTCTCCCCGCTTCCGGGAGAGACCCCTGTCGCAAATTCCCCGACCGAATTGTGCCCTATGAACCTTGCCGTAGGGTGCGCTTGCGCACCATTTTGGAGTAAGCGCACCAAGCCAAACCGCTCCCTCCCCCGA
>CAIRBC010000438.1 GCA_903876685.1 uncultured Nitrosomonadales bacterium
AAACCCGGGAGGGACTATAAAATTCACCAGATAATAGAAAATTAACAAGAAAAAAAGAGAAATTTCTCTATTACAAAACTAGTACGCTGCAATATTATGATTATATTGATTAAAATTTGGTACTTGTTAAACTCCGGTTAGTAGAATATGGAACAGGGTATTCCCGCTTGTGGAATTTTGAGGTGGCTTGTTTACAGTGGGATTAAGTAGCACGTTAAAATGCAGTATGAAGAGCTATTACGCAAAGCAATCACAAGTTGGCACAGCAATCAAATTCGATGTTTTTAAATCAATGCAGGAACGAGACACATGGGTGCGGGAGCACTATGCCGTTTTGTGCGCTAGGCAATGTTCAGAACTGGAAGCGAAACAGATCGCCAAGCCTGAAGAAATGATTGAGCATTAGTCGTGGATTTACATATGGATGAATTTTGATTGGTGCTATTTTCAGGAAAAATAGGCTTCACGAGAGTTGAAGTTTGACTGTATCACTTACATGGCAGGAACGGGACTTCAGCTATTTTGAGGTTGGAAGGCAGTTAACGTGAGAAAATCAAAAATTCAAGATGCTGAAATATTCGATGAACTTTTTTCGGTTATTTGCAACGTGACAAGTTGCTAAAAAATCTTGCGGACTGATGGTCAATTCCCTGTACCACCACCAATAAAATCAAGGACAACGGCTCTCTGTTGTCCTTTTTTATCGTCCATGCCACGCACGTCAGCCTTTATTTTCAATGAGTTGCGGAATTCACGATTTTTATCCACCGAGCACAGCAGCAGCTATTTTCTCTCTCAAAGGCCGTTTTCTCTCCTGTCCATGCGGCTCCGTCAGATCGAAGTCAACGAGTTGTATTTTTTATTTCCTTATTTATCAGTCGATTAGGCGCGGACTCGGCTGAGCGGTTTTATTTGGGAATTGGTAGGGGATGGGAACATCAGCCTACCAGAAACGAGTAATCGGTACATTACAGCTGATCCCATCAATGAGAAATCAAGGTTCTAGCGGACACACGATACGTAGTAGTTGTAAGTGTCATTACCCGTGATGACATCGCCGTCGTCCAGGTAAACGTAGGCGTGGTTGCCAGCGCTGTTCGGCGTCGACGACCAGGTGTAGTTCAACGTCCACCCCTCACCGCACTGCATCTTCACTATAGCTCGAAACTTCCGAGCCGGGTGCGCCGTTTGCACCGCGCAACCGCTATGATGCGACCGGGTACTAAGCCCGACTGCGGAAGATGCCAGCCACATCCCCAATTGGCCTGTTTTGTTTCAGCCGTAACCGAACCACCCATTAGGCACCCATGCATGGCATAGGCAGGATGAGACCAAGACAGAACCTTGAATATCGTCAGGCTACCTCCCTTTTATTTTTTGAAGCTGCTTTGGCAGCGTCTACAGGTTGGCTTTCCAAATAGAGCGTATCATAGCTGAGGTCAATCTCGCCCGGCCATTCAACTGAACCAGCGACTACACGCACACCCAAAAATGTGCTGCGATCTTGCAATCGTTTGAACACCCCCATATTCAGGTAAGGTTTAGTGTCGAAAACGCGCTGTTCACCGTTGGTGAAAGTAAGCAACAATATGTAGTTTGCTAAAGGCTGAGCTGATGCAATATAAGGGTTCATGTAATTTCCTAGCGTAGCGGATCGATACGAAATGGCTCTTCGCCCTTGACGGCCAATTCCCAGTCGATCAGCAAGTCATCCTTGTGAATAAGCATCCACGCCTCAATCAATCTTTCCTTGTTAGGTGGCATATTTCCAGAAATACGTTCGCCTGTTTCGATCAGGTAAACGGCTTGCTGACTTTGGCATTCTGCATGAATGTGCGGTGCATGATGTTGCTTGTCATCGTAAAAATACATACGGATGAGGACACCGAAAAACATACTGATAACTGGCATGACAACCCTCTGTTAATAAAATTATAACGCGGCTGAAGCCGCTCTTAGGCTGAAATATTTGCAAGCCATTGCCGTTGCAAATCGGCCACAAGGTTCAGCGCCGCCACCGGTGTGCTGGCGGTAACGTTAAACTGCATCAACTGGTCTATCAATTGTTGTGCAAAATCCGTTACCGGCAATGCGGGTGCGTCATCGGTAGCCGAAACGCCCGACTTTATCAGAGGCAGGCTCTCGTGCCAAGCATCATAAGCAGATTGATCAACCGGTGCAACCAGTGGCCAGCGCCAGGTCAGGGCGTCAAGTTGTTCAGCCTGCACAAAAGACGGAAGATTCATTAAAGTCGTCAGCGGAACCCCGCACACTCCGCGATCCCCTGCTATCACTTTGACGAAACGACGCAAGGGCTTGCACGCCATCACATATTGAATAAATCCAAATGCACCCTCGTTGTAAGCACGAAAATGGAAAATGGGGTCAAAATGGAAAATGGGGTCAGGCTTGCATAATTGCATTATTAATATCGCACAAACGCTTTGCCAGTACACTCGAAAACTTTGCTTTTAAACCGACCTGCTGCACCTTAAAATCGCCATCAGCACATCGAGAA
>CAIRBC010000439.1 GCA_903876685.1 uncultured Nitrosomonadales bacterium
AGGGTCGATGAAATTGGTGCGCAAGCGCACCCTACGAAATGGAGGTTCATGGGTAGGGATGGGGAGATAACCAGCCACTTGGTTGCTGTCTTTTGGCAACCTAGTGGAGTGGCTAGTGGGTTCATCAGGGAAACGGGCATGGCGGGTTTCATTATCAGGGGTGGCAGTGTGCCATGCCCGTTAGGCGCGTTTTTTGCGACGTAATCCGACGTTTACACCGGGTAGATGGCACCCAGCACACACGGGTGAGTTGCGCCTGTCACCAGCGGCAGATTGGCGGGCTGGCGGTGCAGGGCTTGTTGAGCCAGCCAGGCAAAGGCGACGGCTTCCAGATAATCGCCGTTTACCCCTAGCACATCGGTGGTTTGAATGGTGCTTTCCGGCAGATTTGCTGCCAGGCGTCGCTGTAGCGTTTGGTTGTGCGCGCCACCGCCACACAGATAGACTTCTGTGTTACTGCCGCAATATTGCCGGATGGCGTTTGCGATGGAAATGCAAGTCAGTTCCAGCAGGGTGGCTTGAACATCCTCAGGTTTTTCGTCGCGGTGCAATTTTTCGGATAACCAGTTGCTGTTGAACAGATCCCGACCGCTGCTTTTGGGCGGAGGAAGTGCAAAAAAAGGTTCGGACAGCATTTTTTCAAGCAGGGCAGGCAGCACGGTTCCCGAAGCTGCCCAGGCACCATGGTCGTCATAGGGTTTTCCCAGGTGCTGCAGGCACCAGGCATCCATTAGCAGGTTGCCGGGGCCGCAGTCAAAACCGGAGGTGGCTGCTTGCGGCGGCAGGTTGGTCAGGTTGGCTATGCCGCCAATATTGACGATGACGCGGTGTATCAAGGGATGACGCATCACTTTGTCGTGAAACGCAGGTACCAGCGGTGCGCCTTGTCCGCCTGCGGCAATGTCTCGGTTGCGAAAGTCGCTGACTACCGTGATGCCGGTTAATTCGGCCAGTAGCGCGGCATTGCCGATTTGCAAGCTATAGCCGGATGCCGGGCAATGGCGGATCGTCTGACCGTGGCAGCCCATCGCAGTGATTTTTACATTATCAGACTGGAGAAGCAGCGTGTTGACGGTTGCGGCATAGTGACGTGCCAGTTGATTGCCTGCCAGTTGCATGCGGTGCAGTTCATTGTGAACGGGTTGGTGCAACGCCAGCAACTCAGTTCTGAGCGCATCATCGAAAGCGGCGTAGTGCCTGGCAACAAGGATTGGTTCTGCCAGACTAAAATCGACAACTACGCCGTCAATACCGTCCAGACTGGTACCGGACATCAAACCGATATACAGTTCCGGCACAGAATAATTAATCGAGTTTGGCGAGGTTAGTGTTGCGCAACAGACCCAGACGCGCCAGGAAATCATCGGCCGCTGCCTGAAACACCACCTTGTTGGCCGCACTGATCGGTTGTGCATCGGGCAAGGCGACGCGTAAAGGATCGCGTTGCACGCCATCAATCTTGAATTCGTAATGCAGATGCGGGCCACTGGTCAGGCCGGTCATGCCGACATAACCGATTACTTCCCCTTGTGCCACCCGTTGCCCCCGGTGCAAGCCCTCGGCAAAACGTGACAAATGTCCATAAATGGTAGAGAAATGTCCCTGGTGGCTAATGTTGATAAAATTGCCATAACCCGCTTCCCTACCGATAGCGGCGACAAAGCCATCAGATGTCGCCTTGACTTTGGTGCCCAGAGGAGCCGCAAAGTCTACGCCTTTATGCGAGCGCCACAGATTCAGCAGTGGATGAAAGCGCGAGTTACTAAAGCCGGAGCTTACCCGCGAAAATTCGATAGGTGAGCGCAGGAAGGCCTTGCGCACGCTCTTACCTTCAGGCGTGTAATAATTATCCTGAAACAGCACGGCGCGATAGGGAATGCCCCGGTTGATAAATTCCGCTGCCTGGATACGCCCGGTGTTGATCAGTGCGCCACCGCTATAGGTCATCTCATAGACTACCGTGAATTTATCCCCCCTGTGTAAATCATGGTGGAAGTCGATGTCTCCGTTGAAAATGCTGGTCAGCTGGTTCGCTGCGGCTTCAGGCATTCCGGCCGCGTCAGTCGCGGCATACAGGCTGGTTTTTATCTCTCCGGTGCGCACGAACAGGCGTTTTTCCAGCTGTGCCTTCTGAACACCGGTGCTAAAGTTGCCGTCCTTTTTTTCAATCACCACCTGAGCGCCGTTGTCGTTCAGGTAACGCAAGTTGATCAACCCGCCTTCAGGATTGGTTTCGGCTTGCAATTCCCGGCCTATAGACAGTTTACGGAAAGAATCAGTTTCGGCGGAAGTGCGCAGATAGGTGCTGGCCTCGACATCTTCAATGCCCAGCCGGTGCAGCAATTCAACCACCGTATCGCCACGCTGCACACGCTCGCTGCGCCAGAAGCTGGTAACAGTATTTACGCTGGGTGCTATTTTAGGCAATGGAATTTGTTCTATCGCAATCACGGTCTGAGTCAGACCCAAGTTGCTTTGTGGAACCAGACCGAATGCAGTAACAACACCTAACAGCGGGGTCGTCGAAAGCGCGACGAACCAACGCAGTTTTTTTCTATATTCTGACATTTTGAACTCTAATTCAGGCAGTTTTTGAGTTAACATCCGTGCCTTGTTGATTAAGCTTAATATTGTATATGGATATGCTTCCACTTGGCGAGTATTTTCCGAAATTTTCCGAGATATTTAAGGGGGCGGTAGCGGTGGCATAGCATGGATTGGTGGCAATTTGGCTAAAAATATGACTTTTTATGAACTTGTGAATGAAAATGAATGCAATACAAACTATAGATGAAAATGCGCTGGCTACCATCAAGCGGGGTGCCCATGAACTACTGATCGAGGAGGAATTGAAGCAAAAGCTGGCGAGGGGTCGCCCGCTGCGTGTCAAGGCAGGCTTCGATCCTACCGCACCGGATTTGCACCTGGGACATACTGTGTTGCTCAACAAGATGCGCCAGTTTCAGGAGTTGGGTCATCATGCGCTGTTTCTGATCGGTGATTTTACCGGGATGATTGGTGATCCCACCGGCAAGAACGCCACTCGCCCTCCGCTGACCCGTGAACAGGTATTGCAAAATGCCCAGTCTTATCGAGATCAGGTGTACAAGGTGCTGGATCCTGCAAAAACCGAAGTCGTATTCAATTCGACCTGGATGGACAAATTCAATGCCGCTGATCTGATTAAGCTGGCGGCCACCCATACCGTTGCGCGGATGCTGGAACGTGATGATTTTGGCAAGAGATACAAGGGCAATCAGCCTATTGCTATCCATGAATTTATTTATCCGCTGATACAAGGCTATGATTCAGTGGCTTTACAAGCAGATATTGAGTTGGGCGGCACCGATCAGAAATTCAATCTGCTGATGGGGCGCGAATTGCAGAAACATTTCGGGCAGGCGCCGCAATGTGTGCTTACCATGCCACTGCTGGAAGGGTTGGATGGCGTGAACAAGATGTCGAAATCGCTCGGTAACTATATCGGCGTAACCGACTCAGCCAAGGATATGTTCGGCAAACTGATGTCGATTTCTGATGTGTTAATGTGGCGCTATCTCGAATTGTTATCGTTTTGCAGTATTGAACAGATCGCCGGTTGGCGCAAGGAAGTCGGGGAGGGGCGTAATCCGCGTGACATCAAGGTATTGCTGGCCTTGGAAATGGTCGAACGCTTCCATGACAAACGAGCCGCCGATGGCGCACTGGAAGAATTTGAAGCGCGCTTCCGTCAGGGTGTGTTGCCGGAAAACATGCCTGAAATGCGCGTGAGCGCAACCGATGGTGGCCTTGCTCTGCCGCAGTTGTTGAAGCAGGCAGGGTTGGTGGACAGTACCTCCGAAGCACTGCGCATGATTCAGGCAGGTGCAGTGAAACTGGATGGGGAAAAAATCAGCGACAAGGCGATGCAGCTCAAGGTTGGTATGGTCGTCGTCGCACAGGTAGGCAAGCGCAAGTTTGCCAGAGTCACCGTTAATTAAACTCAGGGAGATAATAATGAAGATTGAAACGATTGCAGTGCATGGCGGTTACACACCGGATCCTACCACCAAGGCGGTGGCTGTGCCGATTTATCAGACGGTTTCTTATGCCTTTGACGATACTCAGCATGGCGCAGATTTATTTGACCTGAAAGTCGCGGGCAATATTTATACGCGCATCATGAATCCCACTACCGATGTGCTGGAAAAACGCATGGCAGCACTGGAAGGCGGTATCGCCGCGCTGGCGGTTTCTTCGGGCATGACGGCGATCAGTTATGCCATCATGACCATCGCCGAAGCCGAGGACAATATCGTATCCGTTGGCACGCTGTATGGCGGGACTTATAATCTGTTCGCTCATACCTTGCCGCAATTTGGCATCGGAGTGCGCTTTGCCGATTATCGCGATCCGCAGAGCCTGATCTCGTTGATCGATGCCAACACCAAGGCGATCTATTGTGAATCCATCGGCAATCCACTGGGTAATGTGGTGGATATTGCCGCGTTTGCCAAGGTGGCGCATGACGCGGGTATCCCGCTGATTGTAGATAATACCGTTCCCAGCCCTTATCTTTGCCGTCCAATCGAGCATGGTGCAGACATCGTGGTGCATTCGCTGACCAAATATCTGGGTGGTCACGGCAATTCCATTGGCGGGGTGATTGTTGATTCTGGAAAATTTCCCTGGGCAGAGCATAAGGCACGTTTTCGTCGCCTGAACGAACCGGATGTTTCCTATCACGGTGTGGTTTACACCGAAGCGTTGGGCGCTGCGGCTTTTATCGGACGCGCCCGAGTCGTGCCGCTACGCAATACCGGGGGGGCGATTTCACCATTTAACAGCTTCATGATTTTGCAGGGCATCGAAACGCTGACCTTGCGCATGGATCGCATCTGCAAGAATACCCGGGCGATCGCAACCTTTTTGCAACAACATGAAAAAGTATCCTGGCTCAACTATGCCGGTCTGCCTGATCATGTCGATTATCCGCTGGTGGAAAAATATATGGGCGGGCGTGCATCCGGCATTCTGACTTTTGGCATCAAGGGCGGGGCTGCCAGCGGGGCGCGCTTTCAGGATGCCTTGCAACTGTTTACCCGGTTGGTTAATATCGGCGACGCAAAATCGCTGGCCTGCCATCCAGCCAGCACCACCCACCGCCAACTTTCATCAGAGGAATTGAAAAAAGCCGGGGTCACCGAAGATATGGTGCGTCTGTCTATCGGCATCGAGCACATCGACGATTTGAAGGAAGATTTAATACAGGCGCTGGCCGCTGTTTAACTCAGCTGATCACTAAATTTTACGAAAGGAATTGATATGAAATTACATTATGTACCCGGTGCCTGCTCCCTGGCTTCCCATATCGCGCTCTGTGAGGCAGGACTGACTTTTGAAATCGACCGCTTGAATGTACCGACCAAGACCACTGCCAGCGGTGAAGATTATCTGCAGATCAATCCCAAGGGCTATGTGCCGGCTCTGAGGTTGGATGAGGGCAGTGTCCTGACTGAAGGGGTTGCGATCATGCAGTATGTCGCCGACCAGAATCCAGCACTGGAACTGGCACCCAAGGCGGGCAGCATGGCGCGTTATCGGCTGCAGGAATGGCTCAATTTTATTGCGACAGAACTACACAAATCCTATAGTCCGCTGTTCAACAAGGACATCCCGGAAGAAGTGAAAACTCCGGTGCGCAGTCTGCTGGAAAAACGTTTGGGCTACGTGGAAAACACCCTTGCACATCAGTCCTATCTGCTTGGAGACACGTATACAGTCGCGGATTGTTATCTGTTTGTCGTGTTGAGCTGGAGCAAGTATGTTGACTTTTCTTTAGCACAGTTTCCGAACCTGCAGGCTTATATCGCCAGAATTGCCGCACGCCCAGCGGTTCAAGCAGCGTTGAAGGCTGAGGGTTTGATTTGACGCACAGCTTGGGCTTGATAAGTTAGAACCCTAAAAGGGTTGAATTATTCCCTCATCCATTCGGCAAGTCGTGTTAAAGTATGATCACACGGCTTGCCGTCCCGAATACTTTATAATTTGAATACTTTATATCTGAAAGACACTTATGAACGACCCGCGTACCTTGATTTATTCCGCTATCACCGGTTTGCTGGCGCTGAGCCTAAGCGCCCCCCCGGCTTTAGCGGCAGAAGAAAAATGTTTTGGTGTAGCCAAGGCAGGCCAGAACGCCTGTAACAGCAATGCCAGTAAACATGCCTGCGCCGGACAAGCAAAAATCGATAATGATCCCAGTGATTACACCCTGCTGCCCAGTGGTACCTGTAAAAAGCTCGGGGGCAAGCTAGCAGCCGATAAAGTCAAAGCCGCTGCGAAAGAATAAGCGCTGGCAAAAGTCATGGGCAACCAGTTGCAGCGCCGAATCGGCTGGACTTTACTGCTGATATTGGCGGTAGGGATTGTTTTCTCCATCCGGATTGTTTTGCTGGGCGATCAGGTGCAGGTGGTCAATCATTTGTTTATTTCGGAAAAGTTGCCCTTGTCACAGCGCATTGGCGAGTTGCGAGGGGTGATTGCCGATGAAGAGCGCGTCCTCTATGAATATTATTCATACACTGCAACCAGAGACGCGTTTCAGGCGCAGCGCCAGCTAAATGCACAGCGTTTGTCCGCTATCGTCGCTGAACTGGCAAAAGACCGTGCTACCCAAACAGATGTAATGGTGTTGCGTCAACAACTGTCTGAGTTGGGTCAGTTGTCTGACGGGTTATCGGCTACCCTTGCCAGTATAGGAGTTGATGACAGTATTCAGGTTGATTGGGACAGGGCACGTGCGCTATTGGCACAAATCAAACCTCAGGTGCGGCAAATTGAGCAGACACTGCTTCAGTTGACGGTGGCTAACCAACAAGCGGTGGATCAACTGGGGGCAGATTCCAAGCTCAGCGTCGAAACCATGGTGCGCTGGGTTTTTGGTTACGCGATATTGATTTTAGTCATTGCTGTTTTTGTGGGTTATTACGATAAAAAGCTTGCTTATCAGGCGTTTTTTGATCCTGCAACCGAACTGCCTAACCAATATCGCTTGCGCGCAGATTTGGATGCAGCATTGCTCAGGCATACCGGCACGGTGATGCTGATTGTGGCAGATCGTGAACAAGAAATTTTCGAAAGTTTTGGTGCGGTTGAGACTGAACGCTGGCTAGTGAAAATAGCACAGCGGTTGCGTGAAGGCTTGGATAGCGAAACTGAAAGGTTGTACCGTTTTCGTGAAAACACTTTCGTTTTGTGGAATTTCTCAGGGGGGTTGCAGCACGCTGAGCAGCGCGCAGCGCAGTTGCTTGCCAATGCCCGTCAGCCATTGCTGATTGACGGGCGCGAATTATTTTCAACACTATCGATAGGTGCGGCGAGTCTGGGTAATAGTGAGATTTGTGTAGAGTCAACGTTGCAGCAGGCAGCTTCTGCCTGTAACCGGGTGGATCGCGCAGGTGGCAATGATTATGCTCCCTACGATGAAGCAATGAGCCGTTCGGTTGACAAGGCGTTGAGACTGGCGGCAGATCTGCAACATGCGGTTGAAAATAATCAGTTATGCCTGCACTATCAACCCAAGGTGAGTTCGATAGATGGCAGTCTGCTTGGAATGGAAGCGCTGGTACGCTGGATTCATCCCGAGCGAGGCATGATTTCACCCATAGAATTCATTCCGGTCGCTGAAGATACCGGATTGATTGTCGGGATAGGCCGCTGGGTATTGCGCGAAGCATGCCGTCAGAATGCGCAATGGTTACAGGAAAAATTGCCCCCGTTGCGGGTGGCGGTCAATCTTTCTGCAAGGCAGTTTCGTTCCGGTGACCTGCTGTCTGAAATTGACGCCGCGCTTGCGGAATCTGGCTTGCCGGTGCAAATGCTGGAACTGGAGATTACCGAAAGCATGGTGATGGATGATCCGGAAAGTGTCATAAAATTACTAGGTGCGATACACGGCAGAGGCATACATCTGTCACTGGACGATTTTGGAACCGGTCATTCCTCGCTTGCCTATCTCAAGCGGTTTCCGATCGATTGCGTAAAAATAGACCGTGCCTTCGTCAAGGATACCCCTGAAAACACCGGCGATGTTGCTATTGCCAAGACCATTGTGGCAATGGCAAAGGCGCTTAATCTTGCTACGGTTGCCGAAGGCGTGGAAACCGCAGCACAACTGGAATTGCTCAGGAATATGGGTTGCGAGCAGATCCAGGGCTATTATTTCAGCCGCCCCCTGCCTGCCGAGGATTTTCTGGCTTATTATCGAAAGCAAGGCCACGCTACGCTAGCGTGAATCAGCCTAAAACTAAAAAACCTTATAAATGGTAGGTGATTTTGAGGTTTTAACGTAAAACACGCTCAACGAGGTACTTATGGCTAAGCCCCCTTGCTGCGCTCTCCGCGCTTCCGGGAGAGACCCCTGTCGCAAATTCCCCGACCGAATTGTGCCCTATGAACCTTGCCGTAGGGTGCGCTTGCGCACCATTTTGGAGTAAGCGCACCAAGCCAAACCGCTCCCTCCCCCGA
>CAIRBC010000440.1 GCA_903876685.1 uncultured Nitrosomonadales bacterium
CCCGAAGGGGGAGGGCTGGGGAGAGGGCGAAGGTTAATGGCTAGGGTCGATGAAATTGGTGCGCAAGCGCACCCTACGAAATGGAGGTTCATGGGTAGGGATGGGGTGATAACCAGCCACTTGGTTGCTGTCTTTTGGCAACCTAGTGGAGTGGCTAGTGGGTTCATCAGGGAAACGGACATGGCGGTTTCATTACAAGGGGTGGCATCATTGCCATGTCCGTTAGAATCTCATTTAATTTTCAATTGGACCTCCGAGTGCTCTGGCAGCCACAACAATGGCATGTGCCAGCTCAACATTTGCGGCTGCCTGGTCGAATTCTGCATGCGCTACATTCCTTTCTGCATTGCACACCTCATCTTTACTGACAGCACCTGTTTTATAAGCATTTTGTACGGATTGTGCTACCTGTTGCAGCCTTTTGCCCTCCTCAAGCAGATGCTTAAGTCGTTCGCGAGCCGCTGCTAATTGAGCAAAGCTTGTTTCTACGTCAGCAGCCGCACGCAACACCGCCGAGCGATAAGCCAGTAAGGCTTCTTTCTGCTTACCCTGGGCGACCTTGACTTCTGCGTCGATCCGTCCGAAATCAAAGAGTCGCCAGCGCAGGCCGAGAAAAGACTGTGCAAAACTCGACCTGGACGAATCCAGATGACTATAGTTACTCGAATCCTGACCGATGGCAGCCGAAAGACTAATTTTTGGATAGTATTCCGCCATTGAGGCGGCGACGCTGGCTGCGGCAACTGCCACTCGTTGTTCAGCGGCCAGCACATCCGGGCGGCGACGCAGTATTTCGACGGGAACTCCCCCCGCCGGGTCAGGAAAAATAGCTAGCTGAATGAGGTTATCCAGTGCGGGCTCCCAATCAGTCGGGTTCTTTCCCAGCAGCACGGCCAGTTTGTTTTTTTGACTGGTTACCGTCGCGTTCAGCATGGCGAGTGGCGCGGTCGATTCTTCAACAGTCGCTTTGAGTCGATCGAGCTCTGCTTCCGATGCAGCACCTGTTTGAACGCGAACTTCCATGATGTGCAGTTGTGTCGCCAGTAATTCCAACTGTTTCTCCAACGCATGCTTTTGCAATCTTACACCCTGCATCACAAAGTAGCTGTCTGCCACCTCTGCCGAGATGGCAAGGCGCAAGCTCTGCCATTCAGCAGCTGACGCCTGTACCGTTGCACCCGCAGCCTCACGTTGATGTCGTAATCCACCCGCAAAATCCAGATCCCATGTCCCGTTAAACCCAAGTTGCGCTGGATTAACGGTGCGTGCATAGGCGGGATTGAAATTTGCCAGCGTCCCGAATCCAGCATTCAATGACTGCCGTACCCGACCCGCCGAGCCTTCAAGGTTGACTGCGGGTGCTGTAGCCGCATCGGTGATTCCAGCGGCAGCCTGAGCTTGTTCCAGGCGTGCCACTGCCTGCTGAAGGTCAAGGTTTTCCGCCAAAGCCAAACTCTCAAGCCGGTTCAAATTCTCGTCAGCAAAGGCTTTCCACCATGACTCACCGGTCGCCTCAACGGTCGGGCCCGCGCGCCAATGACTGGAAAGCCTTAGCTCGGGCAGCTTGACGGGAGGATTCTGTGCACAGCCTGCGACCAGCAGCGCTGACAGGACAAGTAGTATTTTCATGGCTTTACCTCGCTTCCTTGAGCCACCAGCAGGTACATGACCGGGGTGGCAATTCTGGCTAAAAAAGTGGAGGCAATCAGTCCACCGATCAAGGTAATTGCGGTCGGCGAAAGCAGTCCGTTGTTTTCTATGGCGAGCGGTAGCAGTCCTCCGATGGCGGTGACTGAAGTCAGGACTACCGGCAGGAAGCGCAACTCTCCGGCACGCTCAACTGCCTCTCGTATGGACAAGCCCTCAGCTCTCAATTGTTCGGTAAAGTCCACTAGCAGTATTGAGTTTTTAATTTCGATTCCGATCATGGCAATCAATCCCACGGTCGCTGTAAATGACAGCGAATTTCCCGTCACCCATAAGGCGATAACCGCGCCTAACAGACCGAAGGGCACAATCCCGAAGACGACCGCCACCGTTCGAAATTTGCCAAATTCCAAAACCAGTATGGCCAGTATGCCCAAGGATGAAATAACGATTGCGGGCAAGAAGCCGGCGAAACTTCTCGCTTGTGATTCAGCCTCCCCGCCTAGCAGCACTGAGTAGCCGGGAGGAAGTTCGATGGACTGTTTGAAACGGCTTAAAGCATCCTGCGTCGCCTTGGCGATCAGCACGCCTGGCTTGACGTAGGCGGTCAAAGTGACAGAACGTGAGCGACGAATCCGTTCAATGCGAGAAGGTTGTGATTCCAGCACCGGCCGAGCAATCGCACCTAGACGAACCGCTGAGCCCTCGAGCGTGGGCACATACATCTTTGAGAAAACCTCCACCGAGTTAGTATCCTTCATGGGCAGACGGACTCTTACCGGATAATCGTCGCCGTCTTCATCTCGCAAGTTGGCAACTGAGACACCAGTCAACGACAACTGCAAACTTTGCCTCACTGCACCGGCACGCACGCCCATAGCGGCCGCTGCCTGTTCATCAACATCCAGACTGATGGTGGTGCGCTGAAGTCGCAGCGGGTTATTGATATCACGCAAACCCGGAGTCGTGCTCAGGACATTCTCTGCCTTGGCGGCCAGATTTCGTAGCGTATCTATATCGGGACCAAGAATGCGAATAACAATGGGCGCTTCGATCTCGGGTCCGTTTACGAAATTGACGATGCTGATTTTACAGCCCGGGATGCTAGAAAAATCCTGACGCAGTTCTTCCAGCAGACGATCACTTTTCTTGCTTTCCCATGCTTTGAGACCCACTGCAATCTCGCCAAAGGCAGCGTCAACCTCTTTTTGCCCCACGTTGTAATAAACTTGAGGATTGCCCCGTCCTGCATTACTGGAATACCAGACCACCTCTGGCACTCTGGCTAATTTCTGCTCAACCAGTCGCAGTGTTTGGTTGGTGCTACTCAAGGATGTGCCTTGCGGCATATCAATCCGCACCAGAAATTGCGGCATTTCTGCGGGGGGAAACAGGCTGGTACCGATGATATGAATGATGGGAATTGAAAGCAGGGTTAGCCCCAGTAGTGCAGTCAGCCAAAGACGCGGGCGATTCAAAGCGCGATGCAATACCGGAGAATAGAAGCGTTGAATACCGACGGTGATTGCCTGAAGCAAGCGATTTCCGTGCGGGTCTGCATCGGTCTTCAAAAGATTAGCTGCGACCAGAGGAATCAGTGAAATGGCCACCAAAAAGGAAGCCCCAACCGTCGCGAGTACCGTCACCGGTAGCGAGCGTATGAATTCCCCCGGAGCTTCCGGTAAAGCCATTAATGGCAGAAACGAAAACATCAGACAGGCAGTGCAACCGGCAACGGCCAGTGTAATTTGCTGGGTACCCTTGATCGCTGCCTCTGTTCGGGTTGCGCCTTCTCTAAGCCATCGGGCGATGTTTTCCACCACCACAATCGCGTCATCGACCAGCAAGCCCAGTGCGACCACAAAACCGGCTACCGCCAACTGATTCAGGGTGAATCCCAGAGCCTGAAGTACCGCTATCCCGATCAGCAGCGACAAGGGAATGGCCAGCATCACCACCGCGGAGGCACGAATACCCAAGGGCAGCAAAGTGAGTAATACCAACCCCAGCGCAATCAAAAAATCACGTCCCAACAGTCCTAAACGGGCATTTACATTATCAGCCTGCTTAAATCCTCTGACTAACGAAACGCCAGCTGGCAACGACTTTTCGAATTCGTCCAGTTGTGTAGACACTTCCTTAGTCAGTCGTGTCACGTCTGCATTTTTCGCCTGAGTTACAGAAATCAGCACGGCGCGTCTACCATTGAAGCGCGTAATATGCTCAGGCTCACCTTCTTCCCAACTGACTTTAGCGACATCACCAACCCGTAGTATCGAACCCTCTTTGGCCAGTACCGGCACAGACTCGACATTTTGCGGGGTCTTGTAAGCTCCCTCATACTGGACATCAAAACGTCGCCCCTTTGCTTCCACTCTACCTATAGGCGACTCAGCCCCCCCCGCCCTTAAAGCTTCAGTCACTTGCAAAGGGGCTACGCCCAAGGCAGCCATGCGAACCGGGTCTAGTGCAACCCGCATTTCGCTGTGAGGCGCTCCCCAATATTTGGCCTCATTTACGCCGGTGATGGCACCTAATTTCTCACGCAACTTGTCTGCAACTTTCTCCAGACGTCTCATCGGTAGCGTGTCACTCACCAGCGCAGCCTGGTAAATGGCGACCCCGATCGGCCGTGCCCGTATCACATCCAGCCTGATTAAACCGCCCGGCAAGGTAGGCCTGAGCGCGCTTACTTCGCGGCTGACTTGATCGTAGGTCGTTTCCGGATTGGTGCCCCAAACAAATTCAACACGGGTCGACGAGATACCATCTCTACTCTGAGAACGCACTTCACCTATCGAATCCAGTTTGTAAAGTGCATTTTCGAGGGGTTTGGTGACCAGTTGTTCGACTTCTCGCGGGGTTGCACCTGGCAATACCGCATTGACAACAAACACAGGAGGATCCAGAGAGGGGTCTTCAGTACGCGGAATAGTCAAGAATGCAGCCACACCCAACGCCGCGAACAGCGCGAACACGACCACGGTGAACTGCCAGCGCTTGAGGGAAAATCCTGCAAGACTAAAGTTCATGGGAGAATCTCCTGAACTTTTTGTCCCTCAGAGACAAAGCCAGCGCCTGCGGTTAATACCTTTATGCCCTTTTGCAGCCCTGAAATGCGTAACAACTCGCCCTCGAAGCCAAGCACCTTGATGGGAGTACGGCGGGCTGTTGAGTTTTGGGCGTCCAACACATAGACATAGCCCACACCGTCTTTAGCTTCAAGCAACGCCTCTGGCGGCAACAGGAGGTTGTCAGAACTTTTACGATCAGACTTTGACAGAAATTCAACTGAACCCACAGTGCCGCTTGCAATCGCTGCCGCCTGCTGCACCAATAATTCTACCGTCACGGTTGCTGTTCTGGAATCGCTTAAGGCACCGACAAACCGAATAGATGCCGGCAATACTTTATTTTCAAATCCCACGCGGATTTGCGCGGCATCTCCGATGTGTAAACGTTGAGCTATCTGTGCGGGTATGGCGGCCTTCGCTACCACCAAACTATCCTGATCCGCGATACGAAAAACGCGTTGACCAGGCGCAATTGTTTCACCCTTCTCTGCCTCTCGGGTGAGGACAATTCCGGTGAAGGGTGCCTTGATGGTAGCTGAGTCTTCATCATATTGCGCCGCATTGAGGGCGGCTCTTGCTGACGCAAGTGCGTCTTGTGTATCCTGATGGGTGGCAGTGGAAATTGCACCGGCCTTTAACAGTTCTTGATTGCGCTGAACTGCATTCTGTAATTTGTTAAACTCTGCGGCAGCCTTGGTCTTGTTTGAAATATATGGTGTCTGCTGCAAAGTCGCCAGTAGCTGACCCGACTTTACCCATTGTCCCGCACGGATATTTATTGTTTCGATAACACCACCGACACGGAAAGAGATGTTTGCTTCCCGATCACGCTGCAGGGTCACTGGGAATAGTTCAGCCACTGATTTTGTTTCAGCAACGGGCTGTATAGTCCTGATAGGGATCGGCGGCGGAATACTTACCTGAGTCTGCTGGGTGCATCCGGCAAACAATAGAGTCAGACATAGCGCAAACTGCCCCAAACAGGATGAATATTGAATACGTTTGGAATTATTCATTGTATAGATTCACTTTACTGGTCATGGTTATTATTGAATTTCTGACAGCTTGCCAAAGCGCTTCTGCAGCGCCACTTTGAGATC
Organism: uncultured Nitrosomonadales bacterium; assembly: GCA_903876685.1. GTDB lineage: Bacteria > Pseudomonadota > Gammaproteobacteria > Burkholderiales > Gallionellaceae > Gallionella. The sequence goes on from CAIRBC010000440.1 coordinate 5,822, forward strand.
GGGAAGCACAGTACGCGCATAGGTTTCACCCAAGGCACGCGACTCTTTGAAATAGGACGACATCGGACCCGCCCAATATCCCAGGTTTGGCTGGATAATAAAATCTGCACGTGCGACTTCAGGTTTGATTCGTTCGAGCCTGGCCATGTCCCTACGTTTGAAGGAGTCGGGTGCATTAGCAGGGGTAGTGCCAGCTCGCGCGGATACGTCTACGGCAATAATGAACTGTGCACCCGCATCTATTGCGGGAGTCACTGGAACCGGCAGGGATACGTCACCATCTTCATATTCGACGCCTTGAATCCCTACCGGCGAAATGATTCCGGGCATAGCGCTGGATGCCCGCACTGCGACCCCGGCGTTGCCATTCATCAGGAAACGAGGCTGTTTGTCATCCCTGCGGGTGACTGCGACGATAAGCCGGCGCGGTAGTTTTTCGAGGCTTAGCCGATTGATTGATTGCTCGACATAGTGCTGCAACTTATCCCCCTTGATCCAGCCACGATCTGCAAAGATCGAAGGGTCAAAAATAGTCAGCGGACCCCCTTGCTTAGACAATTCATCGATCTCTAGTGCGCTGAACCCACAGGCCCAAAATACACCAATTAGTGATCCAACGCTAGAACCGACCACAAGGTCGGGAATAATTCCCGCCTCCTCCAGGACTCGCAACACCCCTATATGCGCATAGCCTCGCGGACCACCGCTACCTAATACCAAGGCGATGCGGGGGGGCGGATCCATAGCGGGAACCTTGACGAGTGGCGTGGGGGCATCCATCTTTTGGTAATTGAATGCGGTGCATCCACCGACCAGCAAGGCGCTACCCAGAGTAGCGGCTATCCGCACCACAACCTCACGACGGGAGGTATTTACAAGCTCAGTGGGTATCATGACATCCTTCACTTTTTATTTTAGTTGACACTGTCAACAATATTAAGGCAGAATGTTTACACTGTCAACAGCATTTAATTGCATAGACAGTTTGAAATTTCACCGATTCATGGGCATTTCTTTGTGAAATTTCCCGGGGATATGCTCCCGTCATGAAATAGTTATCAAGGAGACCAAATGAGCACACTTAAAAGTCAATTTACTGAAAAATACGGCCCCTGGGCTGTCGTTACCGGAGCCTCCGAAGGAATAGGGAAATCCTTCGCCAGAGAGCTAGCCTCGCGAGGTTTGAATTTAGTGCTGGTCGCTCGTCGTGAGGAATTACTCGTCAAGCTTGCAGAAGAGTTGACATCAAAGTTCAGGATTGATGTGCGGATTCAGCCAACGGATTTGAGTAGCAAATCCAGTTCACTGGAGTTGTTGCAAAATACTGACGATCTTGAAGTGGGCTTGCTTGTCGCCTCTGCCGGATTCGGTTCTTCCGGCCCCCTGTTACTCGCCGATAAGCAAATTGAGGCAGACCTTATCGAGGTTAATTGTGCTGCGGTACTTCAGCAATGTCAGCATTTTGGTAGCCGCATGGCGAGCCGGCACCGTGGAGGTCTGATACTACTGAGTTCGGTACTTGGTTTTCAGGGAGCGCCTTATTCTGCAAACTATGCTGCCAGCAAGGCGTATATTCAGTCTCTGGCAGAAGGCCTGGGAATTGAACTCAAAGCCGATGGAGTGGACGTACTCTCTGTCGCACCCGGTCCTATTGCAACTGGCTTTGCTGCACGCGCCAAGATGACCATGGGGCAAACCATGACACCTGAAGTAGTCGCCCGTGTTTCAATTGCTGCCTTGGGAGCAAGGCGAACAGTACGCCCGGGATGGCTATCCAAGTTAATGGGTTGGGGACTCTCGACCGCACCAAGGCCGCTCCGCGTTCAAATCATTGGGCGTATAATGCAAGGTATGAGCAAGCATCAATAAATCTGCTAAAACGGATGCAGAACTAATCCAGAGAAGGATGCAAAATATCAATCTCCCTATCATTGATCTTAAACAAGCTTGCGTAAAGGCTGCACATGAAGTCATTGCCGAAAAAGGGATAGAGCACCTCAGTTTGCGTGACGTAGCGCGTAAACTGGGCGTCTCTCATCAGGCTCCCTATCGTCATTACGCCAGCAAAGACCATCTTCTGGCCGCCGTCATTGCCCGGTGTTTCCGGGATTTTGCAAGCTTTCTTGATGCACGGCAGCACTTCGAAGATCCTGAAGAGGATCTAGCTGCGATGGGTGGGCAATACATTGCCTACGCTATGCAGCACCCCCTGGAATATCGCTTGATGTTCGGGTCAACCTGGCCGGATACTGCCTCGAACTCCGAACTTATCCGGGACGCGGTTCATTCCTTCAATATTCTCAGAAATGTGCTGGCACGTATGCACGGCAACAGTGAGGCTGCCCTGATAAATATTGATCTGGACGCGATGTTTATCTGGTCGAATATGCATGGACTGGTCACGATCATGCAATCTGATGCCATGCAGTACCTTGATCTCGTACCCCATGTCAAAAACAATGTTCCTAAACATGTTTTTGACATGATATGCGTAGCCATGAAATCGCGACTATCGAAATAGCCTACCGGACGAAACGGTGATTTTTATTGATGGTTTCTTTAACGTGAAACTCGCGTAGCGATTCGTACGCTCCCTCGCCCGCTTGCGGGAGAGGGATGGGGAGAGGGAAACGGGCATGGCCGGTTTCATTATCAGGTGTGGCATATTTGCCATGCCCGTTAGCTCAAGCACGAGGTAATAGCGAAAGAAAAACAATTATCGGACAAATGGTTAGCCAAAATTCTGAGTTGGATAACGGGCGGCCAGATCCTGCAGCGGGGTTGGTCTGCCATAGTGCCAGCCTTGGCCATAATCACAACCCAATTCCCGCAATTTAAGATGCGCCGCAGCGGTTTCTACCCCCTCTGCGACCACAGTCATGCCCAGATGATGCGCCAACTCAATCGAAGAACGGACAATTTCCTCGCTATGCGCCGAATTTAACATCGGCTCAATGAAAACGCGGTCAATTTTCAAAGTGCCTATCGGGTAGCTCTGTAAGTGATTCAGGCCGGAATGCCCGGTTCCATAATCGTCCAGCGCAAAACTGCTGCCCATTTTTACCAGGCTTTTGAGTATACGCAGCGCAATGTCGGGATGCTCGACCATCACGGTTTCGGTTAACTCCAGCTTCAGTTCGGCAGCCGGCATCTGATGTTTGGCGAGGATTAGCTTTATTTCCTCCACCAGCGACTCATCGATCAGTTGGTTGGGTGACAGATTGACGCTGACGAAAGGAGATTCATGCCGGGTATATTGACGCAACACCGCCCAGTCCCGGCTGGCACGCGCCAGTGTCCACAGGCCAAGTTCACGGATCAAACCGGTCTGTTCGGCAATCCAGAGAAAATCCATGGGCGGGATAACACCATCGGCTGGATGATGCCAGCGGATCAACGCCTCGAAGCCCGCAACATATCCATCCTGCAAATGGCAGATCGGCTGATAGTAAAGCGCAAACTCCTGGTTGGTCAAGGCACGCGTAATCCCATGAGCAAGCGATAGTTTTTGCGTCGCTTCCAGTTTTAGTGCGTGGCGATTTTTCGCTTCTTCCAGGGATTCGGTGCTTACAGGCATCGTGTATACCCCTTGCTTGCTACGAAAACGCTCCAGAATGACCATTAACAGATGGCGCAGGATCGGGTCGCTTTTGTGTAGCAAGTTGTCCACCAGTTTACGTGCGACGGGTATCAGCACCGTTTGCTCGGCAGCTCGAACATTAGCTGTGCGCGACTGATGATCGATCAATGCAATTTCACCGAACATCTCGCCCTTGCCCAGGGAACTGAGCAGCAACTCCAAGCCCTGATTCACCACATAGACTTCGACCCTGCCAGATTCGATCACATAGGCGCAATCCCCTGGATCGCCTACTCTGAAGATCTGCTCTCCTTCCTTGAATACTTCCCGGTTCAGTTCGTCAAACATGACCTCAGTACCAATTTATAATCAATCATCTGCGGGCACTACCCGCTCCACCAGCAAGGAATGTAATCTGCGACTATCCGCACGAAGCACTACAAAAATCAACCCACCAACCGCTATACGATCGCCACGTCTGGGTAGTTGTCCGGCAGCCTTAAGCACCAGCCCTCCCACAGTATCATAATCTTCATCGCTGAATTCAGTGCCTAGCTGCTCGTTAAAGTCAGCAATATCGGTGTTAGCCTTGACCCGATACTTGTCGTCTCCATCCGGAATGATATTGTCCTCATTCTCGTCAAAATCGTATTCATCTTCAATATCGCCGACAATCTGCTCCAGTACATCTTCTATGGTCACCATGCCCGACACGCCACCATATTCATCGGCGACCAGCGCTATATGGTTACGGTTGCTACGAAAGTCTCGCAATAACACATTCAGACGTTTGGATTCAGGAATATACACGACAGGGCGCAACATGTCGCGCACATCGAATTCTTCGCCTGCGTAATAGCGGAGCAAGTCTTTGGCCAGCAGGATGCCGATGATGTGATCCTTGTCGCCATCGGTCACGGGAAAGCGCGAATGGGCGGTATCAATCACAAAAGGGATGAATTTTTCAGGCGGCTCACTGATATCAATCACATCCATTTGCGCACGCGGAATCATGATTTCGCGCACCTGACGTTCCGAAACCTGCAACACGCCCTCCATCATCGACAACGCATCTGCATCCAGCAGATTGCGTTGATAAGCTGAGTGCAACAGTTCTACAAGTTGTTCTCGGTCTTCCGGTTCACGAAGCAACATCGTGGAAAGCCGTTCCAGCAAGCTGGGTTTACTATCTGAATCATCCATTGAGTGTCTGATAAGGATCGGGATAATGTAATTCTAGCATCAGTGCGGTTTCCAGTGCTTCCATCTGTAAGGCATCCGCATCATTTTCATGATCATAACCCTGTAAATGCAAGGCTGCGTGAATAACCAGATGTGCGTAATGCGCCAGCAGTGGCTTGGATTGTTCGAGTGCTTCTCTTTCGACTACCGGCACGCAAATTACCACATCGCCGGCAGTGTCGTCATAGACAAAGGTCAATACATTGGTCGCGTAATCCTTGCCGCGATAATTTTTGTTAAGCTCACGTCCTTCAGCCTCAGCCACAAAACGCACAGTTATCAGCGCATCGCGTTGCAATGCAACTTTCATCCAGCGGCGCAGTTGCGAGCGGGTAGGCAGCGCCGTACAGGCATACTGTACGGATAGTTTAAGTGACCGTGCCGGCTTCATGCTTTTAAAGCAGTGTTTGGTGTGAGCAGTTCGCCGCGCAAGGTATGCCGTACCACCTGGGTAATCACCACCTCGGCAAAGCTGCCTATCATCGCTTGTGAGGTTGCACTATCGGCAGCGCCGGGAAAGTTGACGATCCGGTTATTGCTGGTGCGCCCAGCCAGTTCCAGCGCATCCTTTTTGGCAGTTCCTTCAACCAACACGCGCTGCACTGACCCCAGCATCGCTAACGCCACCGCATCTTCCTGCTGTGCAATACGCTCCTGTAAACGGATTAAACGGGCAGATTTCACTTCGGGCGGTGTATCACAACGCATTTCTGCAGCCGGTGTACCGGGTCTCGGGCTATAAAGATAACTAAAACTGTTATCAAAACCTATATCATCAATCAGTTTCATGGTCGCCTCAAAATCCTGTTCGGTCTCACCGGGAAAACCCACGATAAAATCCGAAGTAATGCAAATATCAGGACGCGCCGCGCGCACCCGGCGAATGATCGATTTGTATTCGAGCACGGTATGACCGCGTTTCATGGCAGCCAGTATCCGGTCAGAACCGGATTGCACCGGCAAATGCAAGTGGCTGGCCAGTTTGGGCGTGCTCGCATAAACATCAATCAGCCGCTGCGTCATGTCCCTGGGATGAGAGGTAGTATAGCGCAACCGTTCGATGCCCTGCAGGGCTGCGATAGCTTGCAAAAGATAGGCAAAATCCACTTGCTCCCCCTCTTCATCCACCCCGCAATAGGCATTCACGTTTTGACCCAGCAAAGTGACTTCCTTCACCCCCATTGCTATCAGCGCCAGGATATCCGCCATGACATCTCGAACCGGGCGCGACACTTCCTCGCCACGCGTATAAGGCACTACGCAATAGGTACAATATTTACTACATCCTTCCATGATGGAAACAAAGCGCTGGCCTTGGGCACCGACGATAGGGTTCTGCAGGTTGAAGGCAGGTGCAGGCAGATGGTCAAACTTCTCGATTTCAGGAAAACTAATATCGATTTGCGGTCTGCCGGTAGTGCGGCATGCCTGTAACATTTGTGGCAGGCGGTGCAAGGTCTGCGGACCAAACACTACATCGACATAAGGAGCACGCCTGAGGATCGTTTCACCTTCAAGACTGGCCACACATCCGCCCACCCCGATCAATAGACCAGCTTTCGCAAGTTTCAGCGGGCGCACTCTGCCCAGGTCGGAAAATACCTTTTCCTCGGCCTTTTCGCGTATCGAACAAGTGTTGAACAGGATTACATCCGCGTCCTCGGGTTTTTCGGTCGGTTCCATGCCCGAGCAGACGCGCAGCACGTCAGCCATTTTGTCCGAGTCATACTCGTTCATCTGGCAACCATAAGTTTTGATATAGAGTTTTTGTGTCATTCCGGAATATTAACAGGCTTCAGGTGAGTGGAATTAGAGCATGCAATGCCTTGCAGATAATCTACAAACCACTGCAAAACATAATTTTTTCAATTTTAGCAAAAAAATGGCTTTATTGCCCAAAGGATTGTGCTACGATTCGGTTTGCATGAACCTGTTATTCTGTTCAATCCAGTTCTCTCGGGAGGAGAAAATGGCGATAATCGTCGACGTAGCATCAATCGGTACCGCATTAGGAGCTGTTTTATTTGCTTTATGGATGTTGAAACAACTTTTTACTGAAAAGTAATTCCAAAGCGGCCCTTAAAAAACCAGCTTCGGCTGGTTTTTTATTGCTCGACCACCGCCTCAATCTTCCCTTGCGTGTGAAAATATTCGCATAATTTGGTAGAATCTCACATTGCTTAAACTCATGCTCATGAGGAATCGAATAATACGATGAATATGTTCAACTGTTTTAGAGGAATTCATTACACGCGCTTTTGTCACAAGGCTGCTTTATGCGCCGGTGTGTTATTGCTTGGCTGTAGCCTGACGGTTAATGCTGACACCATTCAGGATGCGCACAAGCTTTTTAAACAGGGGCAACATGGCCAGGCAATGGAAAAAGTCAATTCCTTATTGGCCACTAAACCTAAGGATGCGCAAGCGCGTTTTCTCAAGGGACTGATACTCACCGAACAGGGTAAAACAGCAGAAGCCGTCAAAATTTTCACTTCGCTGACTGAGGATTATCCTGAATTGCCTGAACCTTATAACAATCTCGCTGTGCTGTATGCCAGCCAGGGGCAATACGACAAAGCCAAATTAGCACTGGAAATGGCGATACGCACCCACCCTAGCTATGCCACGGCACACGAAAACCTGGGCGACATCTATGCCAAAATGGCCAGCCAGGCTTATGACAGAGCCTTGCAACTGGATCGTAGCAATACCACCACGCAAACCAAACTGGCGATGATCCAGGAATTATTTGCCGGCAGCACGCGTGGCAAAGCATCTTTGGCTCGCACCAATCCAGGCTCGGGCAAAGTGGAGACCGCTAGCAAAGTTGAAGCAGTTACCCCGATAAAGACCGAAGTGGCAGCACCTGTTATTGAGGCGGTAAGCAAGCCGGTAGCGGTCAGACCAGAACCTGCAAAAGCAGAACCCGTCAAGACTGACTCTGGCAAGACTGACTCTGGCAAAACTGAACTGGCTGCGATCAAGCCAGCGCCCGCTAAACAGGCTTTGCCTTCCAACCCGAACGAGGTCATGAAAGCTGTTAATGCCTGGGCTGCTGCATGGTCTGCCAAGGATGTCAAAAGATACCTGTCGTTTTATGCAGCCGACTTTGTCGTGCCTGATGGCACTAGCCGCGCTACCTGGGAAGCTACCCGCAAGGAACGTATCGGTAAACCTAAAACCATCAAGGTGGGTATAAGTGGCGAAACGGTGAGCTTCACCGATAACGAGCATGCGACTGTCAAATTTCATCAGTCATATCATGCTAGTCACCTGAGCATTACCGGCAACAAGACGATGCAATTGGTTAGAATCGGCGGCGAATGGCTGATCCAGGAAGAAAGTGCCAAGTAATCCATGCCATACAGAATATCGCTGTTATTGTTTTGCCTGCTGATTAACTTGGCGGAAGCTGCACCGGACTCATCGAATACTGAAGCGCACCTGGTCAAAAGCCTGCAAGCGATTCAAAACAGTCATCTCGATGTTGCGCTTAGCGAGGTGGACAGCCTGTTGCGGATCAACCCGAATTTTAAACTGGCGCTGCTGGTCAAGGGTGACCTTTTGATGGCGCATGCGGGGGTCATTGACAGTTTTGGCTCTGCTTCAAATGCCCCTCGCAACAAGATCGACGATTTGCGCGACGAGGCCAGGGTTCGGTTGCAACGCGCCATGGCACAATCCGACAACAAAAACGTACCGCGTTTTTTGTGGAAGCTAGAAGCCAATCAAAAATATGCACTGGTGGTTGACACCAGTCATTCGACACTATTTGTTTATGAAAACGTGAACGGCGAACCGCGCTATATCACCGATTTCTATATCACCATTGGCAAACAGGGCAGCGAAAAAATATCCGCAGGTGACAAGCGCACGCCTATCGGTGTTTATTACGTTAAGTCTGAATTACCCAAAAAGAAGCTTGCCGACATGTATGGCATAGGCGCTTTCCCGCTCAGTTACCCGAATGAATGGGATCGCAAAAACAAGCGCACAGGAAGTGGCATCTGGCTGCACGGTACGCCCAAAGATACCTATAGCCGCCCGCCGCGCGCCAGTGATGGTTGCGTGGTGCTGGCGAACGAAGACTTGAGCAAACTAGCGCCTTATCTGCAAGTGGGTGTCACGCCGGTGATCATCGCCAATCACATGGACTGGAGCGATGAACACGACCAGGAAGAACGTGAAGTATTATTCAAGGAAATTGAGCAATGGCGGAAGGATTGGGCCAGTCGCGATACCAACGCCTATCTCAGTCATTATTCGCATAAATTCACTAGCGAAAAGACCGATTACGTGTCCTGGGCAAAACAAAAGCAACAAGTGAACAGCGGAAAATCCTGGATCAAGGTCAACCTTTCGCATATCAGTGTCTTCACCTATCCTGAACAACCCAATATGGTGGTGGTAAATTTCGAACAGGACTATAGCAGTAACAACTTGTCCAACCGCATGAAAAAACGTCAGTACTGGGTAAAATCCAGTAAAGGCTGGCAGATTATTTACGAAGGAGCCGCATAATGAAACATCTATTGTCCGCCTTGTTTGCAGTGCTGTTATGCTGCGCAATGCAACCCTCCCACTCTCTCACTCAAGGTAAAAAAAACATGGTAAAACTGCATACTAATCACGGTGACATCACCCTCCAGCTGAATGCTGAAAAGGCTCCTGATACCGTCAAAAATTTTCTCGACTACGTCAACAGCGGCTTTTACGATAACACCATTTTTCATCGGGTAATCGACAGCTTCATGATTCAGGGGGGCGGCTTCGAACCCGGCATGAAACAGAAGAAAACCAATGCGCCAATCAAGAATGAGGCTGCTAACGGCTTGACCAACGATACCTATGCGGTTGCGATGGCGCGTACTTCTGACCCTCATTCCGCAACTGCACAATTTTTCATCAATACCAAAAGCAACCGCTTCCTAGACTATCCAGGTCAGGATGGATGGGGCTATTGCGTGTTTGCCAAGGTAGTCGAAGGCACTGAAGTAGTGGATGCGATACGCAAGGTCAAGACCGGTTCGCGTGCAGGCCATCAGGATGTGCCTGAACAAGATGTCATCATCCTCAAGGCGGAAGTGCTGAAATAACCAGCCATCAGGAATCAGCTGCGACTTCGTCTTATGCTGATTCCTGTACCCTGACACCTGAATGCCGCATAGCTTATTCATCTCCGACCTGCATCTTTGCGCCAGCCATCCGGCCAGCATGGCGCAGTTCCGGCAATTTGTCGCTAGTGCCCCGGGGGCTGAAGCACTTTATATACTCGGTGATCTGTTCGATTTCTGGGCGGGTGACGATGACCTGGTGGATGAATTTCACGCTCAGGTAGTCGCTGAATTGCGCAACCTTGCGCATCTAGGGGTAAAAATATTTCTGCTGCACGGCAATCGTGACCTGTTAATGGGCGATGCGCTGGCAAAGGCTTGTCAGGCCACATTATTACCTGACCCGGTGTTGATTGATCTGTATGGTGTACCGACGCTGCTCTCCCACGGCGACCTGCTATGTACCGATGATATCGCCTATATGGTGCATCGTGCCCAGGTTCATGACCCTGACTTTCAGAAACAATTTCTGTCCAGGCCTCTGGCGGAAAGAAAAGCCTATATTGCAGAACTGCGCAGACGCAGCATCGCCGAACAGAAGACCAAGGAAAGTGCGATCATGGATGTCAATGATGCTGCGGTCGCCAGTCTGCTGCAAGTACATGGCTATCCTCGCCTGATCCACGGCCACACTCACCGACCTGACCGCCATCTGCACCTTGTTGATGGTCACCCTTGCGAGCGCTATGTTTTAGGTGACTGGTATCAGCAAGGCTCTGCATTGCGTTGTGACCACGAGGGCGTCAGTTGGCAAGCATTTTCGACCCGGGATTCCTCGTTGTAGTCCAACCCGCAAAAATAAATGCAAAATAAGTGTTGACTATGTATTACTATAGTAATACAATGCACACACTTAATGACTTGCAAGCATTACGGGTCATTGAATAACTTTATTTACTTTATTTTAAGGGGACTACCATGAACAAGACATTCGCATTGGCATCGCTTAACTATTTCGACTCTGCTGTAGCCGCACAAAAGAAAGTAGTCAGCGATCTTATCTCGGCACAAAATGAATTACGCGTGCAACTCATCGAAGCTTCAAGCAAGGCCGTTGCTTCCGCAGCACCTTATCTGACCGACAATAGCGTTGCCAAAGAAACACTGGACAAGCTGAATACTGCATTTGCTGGAGCTGTCAGCAACAAGGAAGCAATGAAGCTGCAAGAAGAAATTCTGGCCGCGTTTGACAATCAGGTAACCTTGAATCGTACTCTCTTGAAGAACGCGGTTGATTTGGTTCCTTTAGTGGCTTAAGCTACACCAGGTAATAGTCATCAAAAAAACCGCAAGACTTGAAGTCTTGCGGTTTTTTCATTAAAACAACATTTAGCGGGAGCGGGAGCGTAATTTAATCTTTGAATCCGGGTGCCCTCTGGATTGTTTAGTTCACCCCCGCCTGCGTTGCCTGAAGCTCAGCGTAATAACTGCTACGCACCATCGGTCCGCAGGCGGCGTGATCAAAGCCCATCGCCTGTGCAGCTTGCGTGTAGCTTTCAAACAGTTCCGGGGGCGCGTAACGCAGCACCGGCAAGTGTCCGTTGGAAGGTTGCAGATATTGACCTAGCGTGAGCATATTCACCCCGTGACTGCGCAAATCACGTAGCACTTGCAGCACTTCTTCATCGGTTTCACCCAGACCCAGCATTAATCCTGATTTGGTGGGTATCTGCGGGAAGCGCGTCTTGAAATCCAGCAACAACTTGAGAGAATGGGCATAATCAGCACCCGGGCGTGCCAGTGGATACAAGCGCGGTACGGTTTCCAGGTTGTGGTTAAATACATCCGGCAGGCTATGGGAAAGAGCCTCGATAGCCGTTTCCAGGCGCCCGCGAAAATCCGGAACCAGTATTTCGAGTCGGGTTTCAGGCGATGCCGCACGGATTGCAGTCAGACAATCGGCGAAATGCGTTGCACCGCCATCGCGTAAATCATCTCTGTCTACACTGGTAATCACCGCATATTTGAGTTTAAGCAGCGCTATGGAGTGCGCCAGATTCTCCGGTTCAGCGGCATCAGGGAGTTGCGGCTTGCCATGTGCGACATTGCAAAACGGACAGCGGCGAGTACAAATATCGCCCAAAATCATGAAAGTTGCAGTGCCTTTACTAAAACATTCACCGATATTCGGGCAGGCGGCTTCTTCACATACCGTGTGCAGACTATGCTCGCGCAAGATGCGCTTCACCTCGCCAAATTCACTGCTAGTTCCCGCCTTGGCGCGTATCCATTCAGGCTTGCGCAGTCGTTGCAGTTGTGGCACGATCTTGATCGGATTACGCGCGGTCTTTGCCACTCCAGTTTGTTTCTGGTCTGCCTCATTCATGAGTTACTTTCCTTGTCTCGCATCAGGCTCTGCAATCCGTGCAGCAGATTCTGCGCCAGTTGCGTTTGAAGTATATCGATGCAGGCAACGATACCCTGTTCCTTACACTGTGTGACGCGCAATCCGGCATAACCACAGGGATTAATCAGTTGAAACGGGCTCAGATCCATATCTGCATTCAGCGAAAGACCGTGATAGCAGCAGCCGTTTTTTATTTTCAAACCTAATGCCGCAATTTTTGCATGGTCGATGTACACCCCCGGCGCGTCTACACGTCCTGCTGCAGCAATCCCATAGTTTGCCAGCAAATCGATTACCGCCTGCTCCATCAGACGCACCAGTTCTCGCACGTTGATTTTTCTGCGGCGCAGATCCAGTAATAAATAAACGATGATCTGGCCGGGACCGTGGTAGGTGATTTGACCACCGCGATCAATCTTCACCACCGGGATGTCGGTGCTTTGCAGCAGATGTTCAAGTTTACCAGCCTGCCCTAGTGTATACACCGGAGTATGTTGCAACAGCCAGATTTCGTCACGGGTCTCGGCGGTGCGCTCTGCGGTAAAGCGTTGCATGGATTCCCAGGTCGCCTGATATTCGACCAGTCCCAGTCGACGGATCAAAGGAGAAGCGACCGATTCCCGAGGTCTGATTCCTGATTGCATCACAGCACCATCACGATCGAAGGATGGTCACACAACTCCTGATACAGTGCATCCAGTTGCAAACGCGAAGTGGCTCGCACGGTGCAGGTCAGGCTGGCATAGCGGGCAGTCTTGCTTTCGCGGGTTTCCATGCTGGACGCACGAAATCCGGGATCGTGCCGGGTGACCACTTCCAGCACGGCTCTGGCAAAACCTGCTTGCTGCAATCCGAAAATTTTTAGCGGAAAATCGCAAGGATAATCAATAAGGCTGTCGGTTAATACAGGCGGTGTCAATTCATTCATGATTTATTCAATCCTGATTAACTCGCATCACGCAGCGCTTGAAATCCTGATAGAGGCCATGCAAGCGGGCGAACATCACCCCTGGTTTGCCGTCGCCTACCGGTTTGCCATCAAGCAGAGTGATTGGCAACACTTCCTTGGTGCTTGAAGTGAGCAGCAATTCGCTGGCTTCAAACACTTCGGCAGCTTCAATTCTGCGAACTTGATACGGGATACCGTTAGCTGCGGCAATTTCCAGCACCACATCATAGGTGATGCCCGGCAGCATTAGATTGTCCTTGGGAGGAGCCAGCAGTATGCCGTTCTTTACCGCAAAAATGTTGCTGGCAGCGCCCTCAGTCATGAATTCGCCCCGTGCATCCGAACGGATCAGAATCGTCTCGGCACAACCCGCATCGACCGCCATCTGGCGCAGCAGCACATTCGGCAGTAACGCAATCGCCTTGATGTCGCAGCGCAGCCAGCGATTATCAGTTGCCGTGATGCAGGCTATGCCGCTTTTCAACAGTTCAACCGGAGGCACCCGCAGCGGGTTGCTCATCATGAACACGGTGGGTGGAACTGGTGGCTTGGGGAAGGCATGGTCGCGCCGGGAAACGCCGCGTGTGATATGCAGATAAAGATATTGATCGTCGTCGGTATTTAGCCGGATCAGCTCATGGATCAGGCTAGTCCATTCGGCCTTGGTGTGCGGATTTGCCAGTTTTATGCCCTCCAGACTATCCTGCAACCGGCGCAGATGTTCTTCCAGACGGAAGGCGTGGCGGGTATAGACCGGGATCACTTCGTATACGCCATCGCCAAAAATGAAGCCCCGATCCAGCACGGAAATTTTGGCTTCTGCGATGGGCATGAATTGCCCGTTAAGATAAATCGTCATGTAGTATCCTTAATATTGGAAAAGTAGTCGTATGCTATCCCAACCGCGCGAAAACACGTTCGCGATTTCGACATTTTCGAGCGCCTGCAGCGGAAATTCAGCATAGGGTTGGCCAGCCAGAGTCAGTTTAAGTACGCCAAGGGTTTGTCCGATAGTGATGGGTGCCAGTATCGGCTGTCTGGTTTCCATAGTGGCTTTGAGTTGTGCCTGCATGCCTTTGGGGATAGACAGGAATAAATCCTGACGAAAACCTGCTTTTACCTGTTTATCCGTGCCTTTCCAGATGCGCACACTGTTGACCGGCTGATCCTTTTGATACAGGCGCACCGCGTCATAATATTGCAAGCCATAATTGAGCAGCTTCTGGCTTTCGGTTGCGCGCAGGTTGTCGGAAGCTGCCCCGAGCAATACAGAAATCAGGCGACGATTGTCGCGTTTGACAGAGCCTATCAGGCAATAGCCTGCGGTTTCGGTATGCCCGGTCTTCAAACCATCGGCATAAGGGTCTAACCACAACAAACGATTACGGTTTGCCTGTGAAACATTATTGAAGGTGTAATTGCGCTGGCCAAACAGCGCATAGTTTTGCGGAAAATCGCGCACGATCGCGGCAGCCAACACCACCAGATCATAAGCACTGCTGTAATGTTGCGCGTTAGCCAGCCCGGTTTCATTGACAAAATGGGTGTTGTTCATGCCCAGTCGGAGGGCTTCCCGATTCATCATATCGACAAAACCTGCTTCACTGCCGGCAATATTCAGCGCCAGCGTGACCGCTGCATCATTGCCGGATTGAATAATCAAGCCGTGCAACAGTTCGTCGACGGTGACGGTCTGCCCGATTTTGAGCAGCATCTGCGATTCGCCACTGGCGCTGTGCACCGCTGCAGCAGGAACGACCAGATTTTGCTGCGCGGTGAGTGTGCCGCGTTTGAGCGCATCGAAAGCCAGATAAGCCGTCATCAGTTTGGTCAGAGAGGCGGGCTCCATGCGGGTATCGCCATTCTGATTCACCAAGATCTGATTACTGGTGTAGTCGTACAACAAATAGGCACCGGCTGCCAGAATCGGGGCTGCAGGCACTTGCGGTTGTGCATACGCCCAGAGAGGCAGTAGTAAGGCTAAAAGAATAATCTTCATGAATGAATAGGGGACAGAGCGTTCAATTATAATCGTAACTGAGCTGATATATCGAGGTACAAATCTCTGACTGTCAGAGCCGTCATAAGCAGGATTTCACAACCTCTGCGTTTTTGCAGCAAGTTCGCAGGCCTGCAAGCAAATATCACTGACCTCTGCTGTCGCTATACCCAATTCCTGCCACTCATATTCTTCCGGTATTTCGCCAGTATGTTCCGCAATTCCATAGTTTGGGGCAATTTTTTCTGCCAGGCTTAACAGACGCACCAAGGGGTTATCGGGCGCCGCTTCTTCTACATAAGGAGCGTGATGATAACCCAAAACGGCGATGATTTCATCCGGCAGATGCCAGTGCCGCGCAAGCTGCGAACCAATATAACAGTGGGTCATCCCCAGCGTCTCAAGTTCGACATCCAAAATGGGGCGATCGGGTTGCAACTGTAGTTGATGGTGCAGTTCGTCGCTGGCAGGCGCATCGATAAAGTGCAGTGCCATGAAGCCTATGTCATGTAGCAGACCTGCCAGAAAAATCTGATCCTCACCGGGTCGGCTAATTCTCGGCATAGCCCTGGCAATAGTGCGCATCACCATGGCGACGGTCATGCTGTGCAACCACAGGTCTTGCGGTTTGAAATACTTTCCGGCAGCCCCCCGGGACAGATTGGACATTGAGGCGTTGCCGATAGCCACTGACTTGACGCGCGTCAGACCCAGTAACATCGTTGCATCGGCGACTTTATTAAGTTTACGTGGCGCACCCATCACCGGCGAGTTCGCCAGACTGATTAGTTTTGCGGAAATTTGCGGATCCTGCGCGATCAAGTTGAGCATTTGGAGTTCGCCCTGCTCGGTATTCAGCGCTAAGGCCAGCAATTTTTGCGCAGTTGCCGGCATCGCTGGCAAGGTATCGATGTTTAGCAGCGCCTGTTTGAGTCTGTTGCGGGTTTTTTCGTCGGCCATAGCTATTTTAGGTAGGGTTTTATCGGCTCACGATGCTTACTATACGAGAGATTCGAAAAATTCGCGAGAAAGATTTGCCTGCTAGTAAAATCCTGATGCCAGAATCGCCTGCAGTCTCCTGCCTGCTGATGCGGCCTGCCTGGTCGAGCTTTCAGTGAATCACTGTACAATATTGACCAGATCCGCAAAGAAATTTATTGCAAATTTAGGCATCCTTCATTTCTCGGTTTACACTTTACGCAATTACCAATGAGGTTAAAGGGTGGTAGAAGCTCTCC
>CAIRBC010000441.1 GCA_903876685.1 uncultured Nitrosomonadales bacterium
CGTGCCGGTATTGAAGGCAACATCTCCAATCTTAAACGCTCTTTTGGACTTGATCGCTGCACATGGAAAGGACTTGAGCATTTTAAGGCTTACGTGATGTCATCAGTGCTGGCATACAACCTGCAAAAATTTGCGCGACTTTCGCTATAACGTGTTTAATTTAAAAAAATTGAGCGTTTGCTGTACTTTTGCGTCTAAATTATTGTTAAATTACTGATTATATTAGATATTATAAAATAGATTAAAAATCTACATTGTTTTTCACCAAATTGGCAACTATGGTGATGGTAGCGATTATGCCTTGGCATTAAAAATGGCTATTTATGGATGAGAACTAGTTAACCGGTTGCTGAGGATTTTGAGCATTAGGGATGTCTGCCATCAGCTGCAATTGACAGACATCCGTAAAGCGGGCGGATTGAAGCGTTTATAGCAACTTAGCGGCCGCTACCATTATGGCCGCGTCCCAGTGCGTAGCTCGGACGGTCGCCTTCACGGCGCGGTGAACTGTTGGCACCCCGATTCTGGTTGCCGAAGCTGCGTTCCTGGCTGCGAGCCGGTGCGCCAAAACTGGAAGGACGAGCATGGCCTGCGTAGCCGCCAGTTGGAGTGTGAGCCTGGGGGGCGCTGGAGTTGCCGTTGGGCTGACCGTGCCATTGACCATGACCTTCCTTGCGTCCGGCGTGGCTATGACGACTGTCCGGGGCGCTGTGGTGAAAGCCGCCACCGTTGCCGTTAGCGCCAGCAAAGCCGCGATTGCCGTTGCCATTAGCGCCAAAACCGCGATTACCGTTGCTTGCACCATTGCCACCGCCAAAGCCACCGGGGCGGGAGCCATTGCGTGGACGATCGGCAGAGGGGCCGGTGCGCAGTTTATATTTGGGCTCCAGTCCTTCGATGGTGTGCATCTTGATGCTTTGCTCGGTATAGCGCTCGATGCGTTTCAATAATTGCGCATCGCGGTTTGAGGCAAACGAGATGGCGATGCCGGATTCGCCTGCGCGACCGGTGCGACCGATACGATGTACATAGTCTTCGGCAAACTTCGGCAGATCAAAGTTGATCACATGCGAAATGCCACGGACATCCAGTCCGCGCGCCGCGACATCGGTAGCAACCAGGATGCGCACGTTGCCGTTGCGCATATTCAGCAGGGTGCGGTTACGTTCACGCTGGCTCATGTCGCCGTGCAAGGCGGCAACCGAGTGTCCCTGTGCGGAAAGTTGGTCGGCCAGACTGTCTGCATCACGCTTGGTGGCGGTGAATACCAGTGCCTGATTAACAGCAGTATCCGTCAGCAGATGGCTGAGCATCTTGTTTTTGTGCGCCACATCGTCGGCAAACATCATGCGTTGTTCGATGTTTTCATGTTTGTCTTTGGCGGCAGACACGGAAATGCGTTTGGGCGACTTCAGCAGACGGGAAGCCAGATTGCCGACCACGCCCTCCAGCGTTGCGGAAAACAGCAGGGTTTGACGAGTTTGCGGGGTGGCTGCGGCGATACGTTCGACATCGTCGACAAAGCCCATATCCAGCATACGATCCGCTTCATCCAAAACCAGCATTTCCAGGCGCGAGAAATCGATGCGACCGCGCTCCAGATGGTCGATTAAGCGACCCGGGGTTGCGACCAGAATATCCACATGGCTGGACAGCAGGCGATTCTGCACCGGGTAGGGCATACCGCCCAGGATGCTGATGATCTTGAAGCGCATATTCTTGCCATATTTGGTGGCGGCGTCACACACTTGCTGAGCCAGTTCGCGTGTCGGTGTCAGTACCAGTACGCGCGGACCCTTGCCGGGTAAAGCAGAGGGAGAGGCTAGACGGTTCAACGCGGGCAGGATAAAGGCGGCCGTCTTGCCGCTGCCGGTTTGCGAAGAAGCCATCAGGTCGAAGCCTGCCATGATTTCAGGGATAGTTTGTGCCTGTACGCTGGTGGGTTCGGTGTAGCCGGTATCGGCAATCGCCTTGAGAATGGCGGGGTTTAAATTCAATGATTCAAATGACATGGTAAATCCTTATGTAAGAATCAAAGGCAATACACAACGGCCTGACGGACAGATTCCGCTTAGCTGGCAAATTACCCTGATTCTCTAATTTAGCGCAGGAGATAAAACTACCCGTTTTTCGGGGAGACGATTAACCGGCGCAATAAACATCGTTGCTAACCGGAAAACCCAGAAAATTGAGTTTTTAGACAGGCACGCATTTGCAGGCGTGCGAGAGATAGGTCAGAAAACGATGAACCAATGCCGCATGGTGCGACAAGGCGCGCATTATACGGTCGAAAAAAATAAAAGCCAGCATTTTATTCAGTGTTTGCGATTATCCGGATGGACATGGTTGCCTCTTGAAAATTGACGGCCAATCCCCAAATAGCCGACTGCCCTTTTAACGACACAACGGAGACAACATGACCGAAAACGCAACAAGCAACCGCGAAACTATGGGCTTCCAGACGGAAGTCAAACAATTGCTGCATTTGATGATTCACTCGCTGTACTCCAACCGCGAAATTTTTCTGCGCGAACTGATTTCCAACGCCTCGGATGCGTGTGACAAGCTGCGTTTTGAAGGCTTGCATAATGCAGCCCTGTTTGAAAACGAGAATGATCTGGCGATCCGCGTCAGCTATGATAAAGAAGCGCGCACCCTGACCATTTCCGATAACGGTATAGGCATGAGCCGAGATGAGGTGGTCACTAACCTGGGCACTATCGCCAAGTCTGGTACGCGTGAATTTTTCACCCAGCTTTCCGGAGACCAGCAGAAGGATGCAAATCTGATCGGCCAGTTCGGCGTCGGTTTTTATTCCTCATTTATCGTGGCGGACAAAGTCACGGTGCTGACTCGTCGCGGTGGTGAAAATTCTGACCAGGGCGTGCGCTGGGAATCTGAAGGCGGCGGTGAATTTACCATCGAGATGCTGGACAAGCCGGTTCGCGGCACCGAGATTACGCTGCATTTGCGTGCAGATCAGGATGATCTGCTGGCTGGACATAAATTGCGCAGCATCATCCGCAAGTATTCCGACCATATCGTGCAGCCTATTCTGATGAAAAAGGAAGAGTGGAAAGAAGGCAAGCAGGAAATCACCGACGAAGATGAAACCGTCAATCAGGCTTCTGCCCTGTGGGCGCGCAGCAAGAATGACATCACGGATGAGCAGTACAAGGAGTTCTATAAGCATGTCGGTCACGATTATGATGATCCGCTGGCCTGGAGTCATGCGCGCGTCGAAGGTCGTCAGGAATATACACAGCTGCTGTATATCCCTACGCATGCGCCGTTTGATATGTGGGATCGTCAGGCTCGCCACGGTGTGAAGTTGTATGTACGGCGCGTTTTCATCATGGATGACGCAGAACAACTGATGCCGGTGTATTTGCGTTTTGTGCGCGGAGTAGTCGATTCGAGCGATCTGCCACTGAATGTATCGCGGGAAATATTGCAGGAATCCAAGGATATAGAAGCGATACGTGCCGGTTGTACCAAGAAGGTGCTGGCACTGCTGGAAGAAATGGTCGCCTCGGACAAGGAAAAATACGCAGGCTTCTGGAAAGAATTTGGCCGTGCGCTGAAGGAAGGTGTGGGCGAGGATTTTGCCAACAAGGAAAAAATTGCCGGCTTGTTGCGCTTTGCCTCCACACTGACCGATACGGCTGAAGAAACGGTATCTCTGGCAGACTACATCTCCCGCATGAAAGAAGGTCAGGAAAAGATTTATTATGTCACCGCCGAGACGTTCAATGCGGCAAAGAACAGTCCGCATCTGGAAGTATTCCGCAAGAAAGGCATTGAAGTCTTGCTGATGTCGGATCGCGTTGACGAATGGGCCTTGAGTTCCCTGACAGAATTCGGCGACAAACAACTGGCTTCGGTCGCCAAGGGTGGTCTCGATCTGGGCAAACTTGAAGATGAGGCGGAGAAAGAGGCTCAGGAGAAAGAAGCGGGCGACTTCAAGGAATTGACCGATAAAATCAAGGAGAGCCTGGGCGAGCGCGTCAAGGAAGTGCGCGTGACGCACCGCCTGACTGATTCTCCCGCTTGTCTGGTAGCGGGTGAGCATGATCTGTCTGGCAATCTGGCGCGTATGCTCAAGGCTGCCGGTCAGAAGGCACCCACCTCCAACCCGATTCTGGAGATTAATCCGCAACATCCGGTGGTATTGCGTCTGAAAACTGAAGAGAAACACTTCGATGACTGGGCTGCGGTGCTGTTTGATCAGGCGTTACTGGCCGAAGGCGGTCAATTGGATGATCCTGCCTCTTTTGTAAAACGTATCAATCAGTTGATGCTGGCGCTGTAAGGGGTGTTTGGGCACTTTGTGCCCTTTTACAGGTGGGTAAATTAAACTTTTGCCCACCTGCTCCCGCTTTTATTCGGGGTAGCAGCCCTGCTTGTGCTAGAATGCGCGCCCTTCTCATAGTGCAAGGCTGTATATATGTCCCGCGAAATTCGCAATATCGCTATCATCGCCCACGTTGATCACGGCAAAACCACACTGGTCGATAAACTGTTGAGCCAGTCCGGCACCTTTGCATCCTACAAGCATGTCGCAGAACGCGTCATGGATAGTAACGATCTGGAAAAAGAGCGCGGCATCACCATTCTGGCTAAAAATTGTGCAGTCGATTATGAAGGGGTGCATATTAACATCGTTGACACCCCCGGTCACGCGGACTTCGGCGGCGAAGTCGAGCGCGTGCTGGGTATGGTGGATGGCGTACTGTTGCTGGTGGACGCGGTCGAAGGCCCGATGCCGCAGACCCGTTTTGTTACCAAGAAAGCGCTGGCGTTGGGATTGCGTCCGATCGTGGTGATTAACAAGGTAGACCGTGACGGTGCACGCCCGGATTGGGTGATTAACAAGACCTTCGATCTGTTCGACAAGCTGGGTGCGACCGATGAGCAACTGGATTTTCCGGTGGTGTATGCCTCTGCCTTGAATGGTTTTGCGACACTGGATCTGGAAAATGTCAGTAAAGATATGCGTCCATTGCTGGATGCCGTGCTTAAACATGTGCCAGCCCCCGATACCGATGTGGACGCGCCGTTGCAACTGCAAATTTCCGCACTGGATTATTCCAGTTTCGTCGGTCGCATCGGCGTGGGTCGAGTGCGGCGCGGCAGGGTCAAACCAGGACAGGATGTCATGGTATTGAATGGCGATAAACCCCCGAAACGTGCGCGCATCAACCAGGTGCTGGGCTTTCGCGGCATTGAACGTGTGCCTCTGGCCGAGGCACTGGCTGGCGATATCGTATTGATTAATGGTATCGATGAGGTGGGTATCGGTGTAACCATCGCCGATATTACACAGCCTGAAGCACTGCCCATGCCCAAGGTGGATGAACCGACTCTGACTATGAACCTGATGGTGAATACTTCGCCACTGGCTGGACAGGAAGGAAAGTTTATTACCAGTCGCCAGATTCGCGATCGGCTGAACAAGGAATTGCTGGTTAATGTGGCGCTGCGGGTCGATGATACCGATGAGACAGACGTTTTTCTGCTGGCCGGTCGCGGTGAACTGCACCTGACTATTTTGCTGGAAAATATGCGTCGCGAAGGTTTTGAAATGGGCGTGGGCAAACCGCGTGTCGTTTACCGTGAGATAGACGGTGAAAAATGCGAACCTTTCGAAGTGCTGACCGTGGATGTGGAAGACACGAATCAGGGTGCGGTGATGGAAGAACTGGGTCGCCGCCGTGGCGATCTTCAGGACATGGCGCCGGATGGTCATGGTCGGGTGCGTCTGGAATACCGCATTCCTGCGCGCGGTTTGATTGGCTTTCAGTCCGAATTTATGACCATGACGCGCGGCACCGGCATTATGGCGCATGTTTTCGATGATTACGCTCCCGTCAAGGCCGATATGCCGGGACGCCGCAATGGCGTGTTGATTTCAGCGGAAAATGGTGAGGCGGTGGCCTATGCACTTTGGAAACTGGAAGATCGTGGTCGTATGTTCGTGACGCCTGGAGACAAGCTTTATGAAGGCATGATCATCGGTATGCATAGTCGGGACAACGATCTGGTAGTGAATCCGATCAAGGGTAAACAACTGACTAACGTGCGCGCTTCAGGTACCGATGAAGCCGTGCGCCTGACTCCGCCGATACGGTTGACCCTGGAGTCTGCGGTGGAATTTATTGACGACGACGAGTTGGTGGAAATCACTCCGGTCTCGGTACGCATGCGCAAACGCTTCCTTTCTGAAATCGACAGGAAGCGTGCCAGTCGGAGTTAATCCAAGTATTGCAAAGGCGCGATTTATCGCGCCTTTTTACTTAACGTGAAACACGCGTAGCGACTTACTCCCGGCAACGCCCCGCTCGCTGCGCTCTCCCCGCTTGCGGGAGAGACCCCTGTCGCAAATTCCCCGACCGAATTGTGCCCTATGAACCTTGCCGTAGGGTGCGCTTGCGCACCATTTTGGAGTAAGCGCACCAAGCCAAACCGCTCCCTCCCCCGA
>CAIRBC010000442.1 GCA_903876685.1 uncultured Nitrosomonadales bacterium
GGTTTAACCTGGAATCCTCAGTTAAACTTGTCGTAGGTGCGAATTTATTTGCACTTTCAATAAATTACAATTAAAACGGTGCGAATAAATTCGCACCCACGGTAGCGGAATATCCTATTGATAAATGCGGATAAATTTCTCAACAGCGTTTTTTAGGTTTAATGTCTCAAGTCAGCACAAATGGTCCGCAAGCGCACCTTACGGTAAGACTCAGGAGCCTGGGAGATCTTCTACCACCCTTTATCCTCATTGGTAATTGCGTAAAGTGTCAACCGAGAAATGAAGGATGCCAAAATATTGACGAAAATTTCGATTTTTTTGGAGAATACAAAAGAGCCACACCCATATTACTTGCAAGGCGGACAACGACGGCGGCCGACCTGCTATGGATGTTATGCGCATATGCCAGACGAAATGCGTCGCAAACACATCGAGGAAGCTGTCCGGGATTTCACTAATTGCGTGGTGTGTCGCCGTAGTGTCAATCAACATGAAATTGGCTGAGGGAGGGGAGATAACGAGGTTAAGCACGGTAACTGGTAGCACGATCACGACGATTGATCCAAGCTCACTACAAGGATGCCTCGCATGATGCTGAGTAGACACCTCAAAAAGTTTTTGCCTGAATACGAAACCGTCAAGCAAAGTTGCTGGATACGCCCCTTCGGTTCATGGTTACAACATCCCAATCTGTGGCATCTGCACCGCCGTTCGGTGGCAGGTGGTGTAGCGGTGGGCATGTTCTGCGGTTTGATTCCTGGTCCGTTCCAGTTGTTGGGTGCGGCGATCTTGTCTGTAACGTTCCGTGTCAATCTGCCTGTGGCGATGTTCACTACGCTTTATACTAATCCGTTTACCATTTTGCCATTGTATATCGTGGCCTATAAGCTGGGCGTATTCGTTGTCGGTCAGCAAGAGGGCGCCACCTTCAGCCCTTTAGTCATCCCGGATATGAACTGGAGTAATTGGTACACTATTTTGCCGAACTGGCTGCTGACCTTGGGCGAACCGTTCGCCATTGGCCTGCTGCTGTTGGCTGCTTTACTCGCCGTTGTGGGTTATTTCGCAGTGCGCGTACTTTGGTTTTGGATGGTAATGCGTGAATGGAAAAAGCGCTTGGCGCGGCGAGCTATCACTAACGGGCATGCAAGCAAGCCCTGATGAAACACCCATGCCCGTTTCCCTCGCCTCAACCCTCTACAAGCGGGCGAGTGGGATTTTATCTGGTTATGCGAATTTCACGTTAAAGGAAGGGTACAGACATGAACCAAACTACACCCGATAAAACCACAGGCCTGACGCAGACTGAGGCACAGGCGCGTCTTCGTGCCGAGGGGGCAAACGAATTGCCCGGCGCCAATCAGCGCAATATCCGGATCATTACGCTGGAAGTGCTGCAGGAGCCGATGTTTCTGTTACTGGTGGTGGCGGGCGCAATCTACCTGTTGCTAGGTGATGTCAGCGATGCCTTGATGTTGCTCGGATTCGTATTCGTGGTGATGGGAATTACCATCTATCAGGAGTTCAAGACGGAACGTGTGCTGGAGGCCTTGCGCGATCTCACCAGTCCGCGTGCGTTGGTGCTGCGCGATGGCGTAGAGCAGCGTATCGCCGGACGCGAAGTGGTGCGCGGCGATATCCTGATTCTGGCTGAAGGTGATCGTGTTCCAGCCGATGCGGCACTGATTTCCTGCAATGACTTTGCGGCGGATGAATCCCTGCTCACCGGTGAATCGGTGGCGGTGCGCAAAGTGGCTCAAGCGAATGCAGGAAAATTGCAAGCGCCAGGCGGTGACGATTTGCCCTTTGTATACTCAGGTTCGCTGGTGGTACAGGGTCGTGGCTTGGCGTGCGTATTGACGACCGGGGCGTACACCGAAATCGGCAAGATCGGCAAAGCCTTGCAGGAACAGGCAATTGAAGCCACACCACTCCAAAAAGAAATTGGCAAGCTGGTGCGGAAGCTCGCTATTATCGGCGTGCTGTTAAGTCTGCTGCTGCTGGTGATTTATGGTCTCACTCGTGGCGACTGGCTGAACGGGTTGCTCTCAGGCATCACACTGGCAATGTCTATCTTGCCGGAAGAGTACCCGGTCGTGCTGACTATATTCATGGCAATGGGTGCATGGCGCATTTCCAGGCACCGGGTACTTCCCCGCCGCGTACATACCGTGGAAGCGCTGGGCTCGGCGACGGTGCTGTGTGTGGACAAGACCGGCACGCTCACACAAAATCTCATGACAGTCCAGCAATTGATGACGGTTGATGCTTCTTTCACGGTTGGCGCATCTTTGGCGGTGTTACCCGAAGATTTTCACGAACTGGTTGAGTTCGGCATTTTGTCCAGCGAGACCGAACCTTTCGACCCGATGGAAAAAGCGATTCACGCACTCGGCGCGCATTACCTCGCTGACACTGAACATATGCATCGAGAATGGATCCTGGCTCATGAATATTCACTGTCACCCGAGCTGCTCGCACTGTCGCATGTATGGAAAGCGCAAGACCGGGATGAATATGTGGTGGCGGCAAAAGGAGCACCCGAAGCCGTGGCCGACCTGTGCCATCTGAATCAGGCGCAACTGGCGGCTCTGGCTGTGCAGGTCAATATTCTAGCCAGGCAGGGCATGCGCGTGCTGGGTGTCGCTCGTGCCAAGCATTACGGTAACGAATGGCCGGACATCCAGCATGATTTTGATTTTAAATTTCTCGGGTTGATTGGGCTTGCCGATCCGGTACGCCCTAACGTAGCAGCGGCGCTCAGGGAATGCGCGGCAGCAGGCATCCGCGTGTTAATGATTACCGGTGACTATCCGGCTACTGCTTTGGCAATAGCGGAACAAATAGGTTTGCCTACAGGCCGCGAAGGCGTCATTAGTGGCGCGGAACTCAACCAGATGGATGATGCAACGCTACGCGAACGGATTCGTCACAGCAATATTTTTGCGCGGATGGTGCCGGAACAGAAGTTGCGTCTGGTAAACGCGCTCAAGGCAAACAAGGAAGTGGTGGCAATGACCGGCGACGGCGTAAACGA
>CAIRBC010000443.1 GCA_903876685.1 uncultured Nitrosomonadales bacterium
GTAATTGCGTAAAGTGTAAACCGAGAAATGAAGGATGCTCAAATAGCAGGTGATAATTTACCTTGCTTAAGTCGGGACATTACAGGATGTTTGAAAGTTTAAAAAAGATGTTTGCAGGAGCCAGCTAGCTCCTGCAATCGTCACAAAATATTTCAGATTTATTTTGATTATTTAAAGAACGCTGCGTTGGCTTCAGGCAGTATTTCAACGCCGGTCAGTTTGGCTTTTTGTAGTATTTCCCAGAAGTAGCGGTAAGTGGCGCGGTCGTGCAGTTCTCCCGCATATTGTATCGGCCCCCAGTCTGCGGCCTGAGCGGCCAGTAGAATATTCGCCGCATCCGTCACTTCGCCGTAGTTGGGTTTCATTGCATCGACGATTGCCTGAATCTGCGTCGGGTAAATGCTCCACATACGCTGAAAGCCGAATTCGTGGCGGGCGCGGCTTGCGTCGCTAAAGGTGATTTCGGCGTTTTTCAGATCCAGCGTCACGTTGTGCGCGGGAACCACGCCATGTGCCAGCGCTGCGGCGACCACTTCCGCCTTGGCGCGCGCCAGCAACCTGTGCTCGAACTGCCCGGGGCTGCGCATTGCCTGCGCCGGGATCGCGCCGTAATGGCCACTGACGAAATCCATCAGACCAAAATCCAGTACCTGTAGCCAGGGCAGTGCGGCCAGTTCATAGGCTTCGTGCAGCGCACCGTGTGTTTCAATCAGGATGTGGATAGGGATTTCGCGGCTGATACCGCAGTCACCCGCTACCTTTTGGATGTAGGCAATCATTTCAGCAGCCTGTGCGGCGCTGGTACACTTGGGAATGGTGATATAACTGAGCACCTGGCCGGCACCGCGCACCAGTATGTCTACATCCTGGTGCCATGCCGGATGGGTGTAATCATGGATGCGAGCGCCCGCCATCTTGTGTTTGTTCGATGCCGAATTCAGTACCCGCACGATCATGTCAGCGTGTTCGACTTCCTGTCCGGCTGCGGCACCGTCTTCACAGTCGCAGGTAATATCAAAGATCGGCCCCAAGGTATCTTGTAACGACATACCCTTGAGGATTAGTTTTTCGCTGCCGGCAAAGTGTTCGCAGCTGGGGATAGCCGGAAACGATTTTTCTCCGCTGAACAGGGCGATGCTGGGATGAGTGGCTTGTGTCATGAATGTTCCTTATTATCTGCGTGGAATGAAAACGGTGTAATCGAGGTCGAGAACGACATTGGGGTGATAACTGCGCTTGCCGTCCTTTTCCAGGTGGGTCTGTTCAAGTTCGTTTGCGGGCAGGTTTTTCAGGCCGACCATGCGCAGGCGGAGTGCACCGATATCCTGTCTGCCGGGAATTTCCCAGGCTTCCAGTACTTCTGTCCAGGTGCTGACGGTGTCGCCACCGAAGGTGGGGTTGCAATGTGTTCCGGCATTGATGGCGGCGATACCCAGAGCATTTTCCAGCCCATCATAAGATAGCGCCCGGCAAATCGAGATCAGGTGGCCGCCATACATCAGTCTGCGACCAAATGGCGAGTCTTTCATCAACTGGGCATCAAAATGTACGCGGGCATTATTCTGGTAGAGTTTAGTGGCCAGGGTGTGGTCACTGTCGTCTATGGTCATGCCTGCGGGATGATTGATGCGCTCGCCGGGATGATAGTCGTCCCACAATTTGTTACTGCCAGTCGATGCGGTGTCAAACTGGCTGAAATCTGCAAAAGCGGGCAGTTGCAGCCGGTCGACCGTCACGCAGGCGGGCAGTTCAGGTATTACTGTCTCCGGGGTTGGTCGTGTAAGATCCTTTTTATGTACCATCACCCAGCGCTTCCATTCGAGCACGCGCTGGCGGTTCTGGTTTTGCGCAACCGAATGGACGTAAACGGTGCCATTTTTGCCATTGGAATTTTGCTTCAGTCCGATCACGGTCGAGGTAGTGCTGAGGGTATCTCCCGCATAGACCGGCTGCAAAAAACGCACATCTGCATAACCCAGATTGGCTATCGCATTGAAGGATATGTCCGGCACCGTCTTGCCAAAGGCAATGTGAAAGGCCAGCAGGTCATCCACCGTCTGATCGCTGTAACCTATCGAATGAGCAATCGATTGTGCACAGTGCAGAATTTGGCGACTGCCGGTCAGGGCAATATACAGCGAACAGTCGCCACTGGTCAGGGTGCGCGGGGTGGCATGGTTCAAAACCTGTCCCAGATGGAAGTCTTCAAAAAAGTTCCCGATGCCAGGTTGTTTGTCTGACTTATGCATTGCCATGATCCATTTTCTCAATCATTTCGCAAAGCGTCAGCAGGCGCTTCGCTTCTTCGACATGGTGATGTTCAACCAGCCTGTCGTTGACCACGATAGTGCCTTTGCCTGCTGCGTTGGCGGCAGACAGTGCGCTGATGATTTCTCCTGCAGCCCTGATTTCAGCGGGTTTAGGTGTGAAAGCATCGTTGGCATAAGCCAGTTGCAGCGGATGCACCATGGACGTTCCATCAAAACCCATGTCTCGTCCCAGCCTGCAGGCGTATTCAAACGATTCTATGTCCTTGAAATGACTCTTGGTTCCGTCGACAATTGCCCGGTTGTAGGCTCTGGCCGCCAGGATTACCAGGGATAGGCTGCCCAGCAGTGGAAGCCGGTCGCGTGTGGTATGCGCATGCAGTTTCGAGCTAAGATCTGAGGTAGCCATGATCATGCAGGCGATCCGGTCCGAGGCGCTGGCGATTTCTTCTGCGTGCAGTATTGCCAGTGGACTGGCAATCATCACCATCACCGGGGTGTCTTTACCGCCTGCCTGATCCAGCGCGTCTATGCCGCGCAATACATCCTCACGACTTTCGATGTTGGAGAAAAGGATGGCATCTGCACCCAGCGTGGCTACCGCCTTGATGTCATCATGACCCCACGGGGAGTCCAGGTCGTTAATGCGGATCACCACTTCGCTGGCACCATAGCCATTCTGTTTGACGGCATCCACCACGTTCTGGCGTGAAGATTCCTTTGCCGAAATCAGGATGGGGCTGCCCAGATCGAGTATGACTGAGTCTGCGGGCAAGCTGCGTGCTTTTTCAAGATAACGCGTGTTGCATCCAGGTACATAAAGCATGGAACGACGAGGTCGGAAATAATTGTTCATGATGCTCCTCATAGAAGTGACAGACTGTTTTATCGGAATTTCTGAACCGATTCTAGTCACGTTGCCGCATGATGTCAAGTGTCTTATAACTTATGTCTTATATAAGATATAAAACACTAGACTTATTTTATTAGACGTGATTTAATTGTTTCAACGCAACCACAACGCAGGGAATATGAACAAACCACAAGTCAATCCGAGCTTTCAGCCGCTATATCAGCAGATCAAGGCATTGCTGACGCAGAGTTTAATCTCTGGCGAATGGGCACCGGGGGCAGCAATTCCGAGCGAGATGGAACTGGCGGTGCGTTATGGTTTGAGTCAGGGCACAGTCAGGAAAGCCGTCGATGAGCTGGCTGCAGAAAAAATTCTGGTGAGGCGGCAGGGTAAAGGCACTTATGTGGCGACGCACTCTGAAGATACGGTCAAGTTGCGATTTTTACGGCTGGTAGCGAAAGACGGAACCGTTGAAGCACTGGATAACAAGATGATTAGCTGTGAAAAGTCCAAGGCTTGTGCAAATGTGGCGAGGTTGCTGAACATAAAGCCCGGCAGCACGGTGATAGACATCAAGCGTCTGCTGCTGTTTGCGAAGCAGCCGGTGATACTCGATCACATTATCGTTCCGGCTACACCATTCAAGGGCGTGACCGCCCCGCTGATTGAGGAATATAACGGCTCGATGTACCGGATGTACGAGATCAGGCTGGGTGTACACATGGTGCGGGCGGATGAAAGGCTGGGTGCAGTGGCGGCGGATGAGACCGTTGCCGGGAATTTGGGGGTGGCGGTTGCAACACCGTTGCTTAGTATAGAGCGTGTCTCTTATACCTATGGAGACAAGCCGATGGAGTGGCGTCTGGGTCTATGTTTGACCGACAGGCATCACTATTTTAATCAGTTTGAATGAGGTACTTTAAACCGGACTATCCGGATCGACAAACAGCCCCGCCGGGGCTATAGCTGGGAGCAGAAAGATGGTAAAGAAGACGAGTGAACATAAAGGCAACTCAGCCAACGATGTTAATGCAAATATGCTGGGAGGTTATTGGCCGGGTATACAGCTGTATTATCCGCCAGTCAAATATGCACCTGCGCTGGGGATTTACGAAGATCTTGAGGCGGCTTCGCAGCGCATGAAAAAATATGCCCATGTCACCCGCGCGCATACCCTGATTTTCGACCTTGAAGACGGTTGTCGGCAGAAGGCGATGAGCCGTACCTTGCTAAGACAGGAGTTGCCACTGTTTAAACGCAGAAACGAAGTGGCCATTGCCATCAGAGTTAATCCGTTTCGCACCGAAGAATATGAACATGACATGGCGATGGTAAAAGATCTCGCCGAATACATAGACGTTATCATGCTGGCGAAGGCGGGTGAAGCTTATGGTGCCGCAGAAGTGCGGGATTTATCGAGTTTTCTGGCGGCTTTCAAGCATCCGATCAGCATCCAGCCGATTATCGAACACCCCAAGTCGCTAAAAATAGCGCCGGATTTGATGCAGTACGGCACCGTGAAGCATGTCGTATTCGGGATACACGACTTTTCAAAGGCGATGGGTATTCAGATCACGCCGGAGCACTGGACGGATGAACTGAAGTATTTCCTGAATCAGATCATGTTCGAGGCGCGTATCGCCGGTAAAGGGGTCATCGGCGGTGTGGAAACGCTGATTGGTTCCAGCAGTATGCCAGAGGAATTTATCGAGCCGCATGACGTGCGTCGCTGGCTTGATCTGCGCGGTGAAAACGAATCGCGCATTGTTTATAAACACGCCTGTCAGGAGTCCGCGATGGGATTGACTGGTAAACAGGTGATTCATCCCGGGCATATACATCTTTGCAAGGTGGCGTATACCCCGTCACCAACCGAAATTACGCAGAAGATAAGGATACTTAAGGCGGCGATCGAAGCAGATGCGCTGTTGGGTGGTGCAATTCGCATTGACGGGGAAATGCTTGATCCTCCGATGTTCGGTAAAGCGTTGCAAACCCTGCTGAGGGCGCATTCCTTGCGAGCACTCACCCCGGCTGACACAGAGTTTGCGATGACGGTGCTGCAACTAATGCCGATCCAGGTAGTTCGTGAAAACTGGCCGTATGGCGTCATACTATAGGAATTGATATGTCAAATTTAACCGCATTTGAACCGTGGGTATGGCAGGTTCCTGAAAAATTCAACATCGGCGTAGCCTGTACTGACGCGCATCGCGGCAAACCCGCCTTTGATCGTCTGGCAATGATCGTTGAAGACGATAAACTGGGTACCACGCAGATCAGCTTTGCCGAGTTGACGGCGCGCACCAGTCGCTTTGCACAGCTTCTCAGAAACATGGGGGTGGGTGCAGGCGAGCGGATACTGATACGGTTGCCCAACTGTCTGGATTATCCGACGGCCTTTCTTGGCACGATGAAGAGTGGTGCGATTTCCGTGCCTACCTCGACCTTGCTGACGGCAGAAGAAGTCGCCTATCTGGCGCAGGATTCCGGCGCTGCGGTGCTGGTCACCGACAAAGCCGCCTGGGTTACTCTGAAGGATAGTCTGGGGAGTGCCGTCAATCTGCGTCATGTATTACTCTCGGGACCGGGTGAGGCAATACTGGTCGAAGGATTGGATGTGCAGGATCTGGAAAGCGCACTGGCCGGGATTACAGAATGGCAAGCGCCCTATGAGACACTTGCAACCGATCCGGCCTATCTGGTGTATACCTCGGGTACCACCGGTTATCCCAAAGGAGTGCTGCACGCCCATCGCGCGTTGATCGGACGCACACCTGCCTCCCGCTACTGGTTTGATTTTGCCGAGGAAGGGGATCGCATCATGCACTCGGGCAAGTTCAACTGGACCTATGTATTAGGTTCCGGAATGATGGATCCGCTATTCATGGGTAAAACCGTGATCGTGCACGAAGGTAAAAACGATGCTAATACCTGGCCCAGGCTGATCAAAAAACATTCGGCCACCATTTTTGTCGGCGTACCAACCATTTACCGGCAGATTGTACAAAAAAGTGATTTCACCCGTGCGGATGTCCCAAGTCTGCGCCACTGCATGAGCGCAGGCGAGCATCTTTCGGATGAAGTGCTCAGTCAATGGCGAGAACGCTTCGGGGTAGATATATACGAAGCAGTCGGTATGTCAGAGTTTTCTTACTACCTTTGTCAGACTAAAGCACGTCCGATACGCCCGGGTTCGGCAGGATTCCCGCAACCGGGTCATGACATCGCGCTGCTCGATCCGGAGACCTTAGTGCCGGTTGCGGCAGGGGAAGAGGGGATGATCTGCGTGCCGGACAATGACCCGGGCTTGTTCCTCGAATACTGGAATATGCCAGAAGAAACTCGGAAGTTAGTGCACGATGGCTGGTTTTTCACCGGAGATTATGCGCGTTACGATGTAGATGGCTATATCTGGTTCCTTGGGCGCAAGGATGACATCATCAAGAGTTTCGGCTATCGTGTTTCGCCCTATGAGATTGAACGAGTGCTCAAGTCTCATCCATCGGTTGCGGATTGTGCCTCGGTAGGTGAAGAAATCGAGAAGGACAAGCTACTGGTGGTGGCTTATGTGATTCTGCATGCGGGTAGTACCACCACGGCGGATGAATTGCTTGCCTTCGGACGGGAGCATCTGGCGGCGTACAAGGCACCTAAAACGATCTATCTGGCGAAGGACTTTCCGCGTACCAAAAACGGCAAGATATTGCGCAGGGAAGTTTCTCCTGCCATTGCAATATCCCGTTCTGCGGCGAGATAGAAATTTTTGATTTGTTAAACAACTTTTAATTCGAGACTGGCAGGGGACATTGCCCTGCTGAAGAGAACGGTGGAAACTATGGATAAGCAAATACGTGAAGCGGCACTGAACTATCACCGCCGGTCTCCAGCCGGGAAATTAA
This sequence comes from uncultured Nitrosomonadales bacterium, assembly GCA_903876685.1. GTDB lineage: Bacteria > Pseudomonadota > Gammaproteobacteria > Burkholderiales > Gallionellaceae > Gallionella. Next base: position 7,023 of record CAIRBC010000443.1, read on the forward strand.
CGGTTAACGCAACCAAGCCCATGATGACACAGCGGGATCTGTCGCTGGCATATTCACCGGGTGTTGCGGCAGCCTGCGAGTTGATTGTGGAAAATCCACTGGAAGTGCGCAATATGACGGCGCGCGGCAATCTGGTCGCGGTGATTACCAACGGTACGGCGGTGTTGGGTCTGGGAGCGATCGGCCCCTTGGCAGCGAAACCGGTGATGGAAGGCAAAGCGGTGTTATTCAAGAAGTTTGCCGGTATAGACGTATTCGATCTGGAAATAGACGAACGCGATCCTGACAAGCTGGTGGATATGATTGCGGCGCTGGAGCCTACTTTCGGCGGCATCAATCTTGAAGACATCAAGGCACCCGAGTGTTTCTATATCGAGCGCAAACTGCGTGAGCGCATGAAAATACCGGTATTCCATGACGATCAGCATGGTACTTCTATTATCGTGGGTGCTGCGCTGCTTAACGGTCTCAAGGTGGTTGGCAAATCCATCGATCAAATCAAGCTGGTGGTATCCGGCGCAGGTGCTGCCGCCTTGGCCTGTCTGGATATGCTGGTGAGTCTGGGCGTGCGCATGGAAAATATCGTGGTCACCGATATTCATGGCGTGGTGTATAAAGGCCGCGTAGAAGAGATGGATGACAACAAGGTGCGCTATGCGGTCGAAACCGACGCTCGCGTGCTGGATGAGGTGATTGCCGGAGCGGACGTATTTCTGGGACTGTCAGCGGGTGGTGTGTTAAAACCCGAGATGGTGGCAAAAATGGCCAAGCAGCCGCTCATTTTTGCGCTGGCCAATCCCAACCCGGAAATATTGCCGGAAGTCGCCAAGGCGGTTCGTCCGGATGCCATACTGGCCACGGGTCGTTCCGACTATCCGAATCAGGTGAATAACGCCTTATGTTTCCCCTATATTTTCCGTGGAGCGCTGGATGTGGGCGCTTCGACCATTAACGAGGCGATGAAGCAGGCGGCAGTATATGCGATCGCAGAACTGGCACAGGCGGAACAGTCCGATGAAGTGGCCAGCGTTTATGGCGATGAACAATTATCTTTTGGTGTGGATTACCTGATACCCAAACCCTTCGATCCACGTCTGATTACGCGCATCGCACCGGCAGTGGCGCAGGCTGCCATGGACAGCGGGGTCGCTGAGCGACCGATAACTGACATGAATGCCTATCACGAGCAACTCCAAGGCTTCCTGTATCAGTCAAACATGCTGATGAAGCCGGTGTTCGAGGCAGCCAAGCGCGCGCCCAAACGGCTGGTTTATGCCGAAGGCGAGGATGTGCGCGTCTTGCATGCGGTACAGACGGTAGTTGATGAAGGCATCGCGCATCCGATACTGGTTGGGCGTCCGGCGGTGATCGAGCGGCGTATCGCTCGACTGGGCTTGCGCATCCGGCCAGGCGTGGATTTTGAACTGGTCAATCCCGAGAGTGATCCGCGTTACCGCGAATACTGTCTGGAATATCACCGTCTGGTGAAGCGCAAAGGGGTCACCCTGGATACGGCAAAGCGTGAAATGCGTCGTAGAACCTCTTTGATTGCAGCGATGCTGGTGCGAATGAATGCGGCGGACGCGATGCTGTGTGGCACGATATTCCAGCCGCTCATGCACTTGCTGTATATCGATCAGGTGCTCGGCCATGTACCCGGTGGTAGCGTGTATGCGGCGATGAACATATTGATGATGCCCAAACATACGTTATTCATCTGTGATACACATGTGAACCTTGATCCGACCGCTGAAGAAATTGCCGAGATGACATTGCTGGCAGCAGAAGAGGTGCGTCGCTTCGGTCTGGTGCCTAAAGTAGCGTTACTGTCGCATTCGAGTTTTGGCAGCTACGAAAATGCCTCGGCCAGAAAAATGGCTCACGCGCGTGAGTTGCTGGAACAACAGGCGCCGGAACTGGAAGTAGAAGGCGAAATGCACGGAGATGCGGCTTTATCAGAAAGTGTACGCGCCGATATTTTTCCGACTTCCCGGTTGAAAGGCTCGGCGAATCTGCTGATCATGCCCAACCTGGATGCGGCGAATATTTCCTATAATCTGCTAAAAATGACCGGTGCAGATGGCGTTTGTATCGGCTCTATTTTGCTCGGCGCCAACAAATCCGCGCATATTCTGACCACTACCGCCACACCAAGAAGGATCGTCAACATGAGCGCGTTGGCGGTAGCAGCCGTTAAAACCAAGAATAGAAAGTAAATCAGCAAACTGGGAACGCACAGACCGCATCTGACCAGCGAGAAGCGCGCGTTCCCGGTAATTCACCCGTTAAGCGAAAATCATTTATATCCCTCAGGTAAATATGCACAGAAGATGACGCTTTTCTGTTAGATCAGACATCCCGGAATCTTCAAAATCATCCTCCTTATTTGGACAAAACGATGGTTAAATGTTACTCCTGTTCAAGATTCACAGGTTGTCTGGACATCCTTCATTTCAGTCCCAAAGTAGTTGACACTTTCGATGACAAAAAA
>CAIRBC010000444.1 GCA_903876685.1 uncultured Nitrosomonadales bacterium
GGGTTTAATACCACGCTAACTCAGGGGCGTATTTCCTCTACTTTTACTTGAGACAAATGCCACTTTTCCACCTCAAATAGGTTGGGTCAATGACCGTTGTTTAGTTCGGGACGTAACAGCGGAGGGCGGCCATTTTCAGATGAGAAGCAAGAGGGCAACAAACGTCATCGGCGGAAGGTTTGATAACGTCTTCTCTTCGGGTTTCTACTATTTCGGAGAATATTGATGAAAGTATATTTAGATGATGAACGGATTGCGCCTAAAGGGTAGGTTCAGGTTCGCTGGCCGGATGAGGCCATCAAACTGCTACAGACAGGAATCGTCACCTATCTCTCTCTTGATCACGACCTGGGAGACGATCGAAGGCGCACCGGATATGACGTGTTGCTTTGGATTGAGCAAGAAGTTGCTTTACACCAATTCACTCCTCCAGCAGAGATTAACGTTCATTCAGCTAATCCGGCAGGCCGAAAACGAATGCTTGCAGCAATTGATTCTATTTTGAGAATGCAACTCGACTGCGACACATAATGACGTGAGTTAGTGCAATGCTGTGGTTTTATGCAATGAGAAAAACCATGACATCGAAAACAACCACAAGCCACCTGGAGATTGATTTTCAGAATTGTCTAAAGAGCAGGCTTGGCGGCTCTGACTTAGTAAAATGCCTGATGGAGGTCACATCATGCCAGTGGGCAATGGCTTTTGGATATTCACGATTTTGCAATCACCCATCAGCAAAGCAGTTCATTAATTCCAATCAGCCGTAACTGCAAACGTAGAAAAAGTTTTGCCCCTGCTTATGACGCACATAATTATTGGTATCCAAGAAAACAAACCATGCACATGGATTGGTTAAGCATAGGATTCACACAATATGAACAGTAAACGTGAATCAACGAGCAAGTTCCTGAGTTACGTTCTCCGCCACAAGCCGGAGACTATCGGCCTATCACTTGACACTGAAGGTTGGGCAGTGATCGATCAACTGATCAGGCTCGCCAATGGACATGGAACAAAGCTGACGCGAGAATTACTTCTCGAAGTCGTCGCCACAAGCGACAAGAAACGATTTGCTCTTAGTCCAGACGGCTCAAGAATCCGAGCAAATCAGGGCCACTCGATCCAGACCAATCTCAATCTACAACCGCGTATACCACCACAAACTCTGTTTCATGGAACCGCCACGCGTTTTGAAGAATCGATCCGGGCAAGAGGACTCGTTGCGGGCACAAGACAATACGTTCACTTGTCTATCGACAAAACGACCGCACTCCAAGTGGGCAAACGCTACGGTAAGCCGCTCTTGCTAGAAGTCGAAGTTCTCGCTATGACTCGCAACGGGCATGAGTTCTTCAAGTCGGAGAATGGCATCTGGCTTACGCGCACCGTTCCAACGGCCTATCTGCGCTTCCCAGATGCGCCAAAAAATCGCCTCAAACAGCGTAGGGAAGCGGCATAGTCCTGAGTGTCCGTTATCTGGCAACGAGTTTACAGGTCTGACCGTCCGCAGTTGGCCGATAGTGTGAATTCGCTAGTGTCCGCTGTGGCGCATCCAAAATATCACATTTCTTATGGCGCACGTAAAAGAATTGCAAAAGCTAAAGTCCGCAATGGCTGAATAAAACTGGGGGCAGCTTTCTCGCATAGGCCATTTTCCAACTTCCAGATGCGGGTAGTCTTTTCAGCCAAACAAATAACGAAGTGGACAAAAGCTAGCATGAATAATGCAAAACTGCCCGATTAGAGTGTATCGCAGACGTATTTAATTGAAGTAATTCAGACTTAATTTGACAAGACAATAGCGTTCGCTAATATAGACAAAATTTCGATATGGAAAAGTTGTTCATGAACATTGATATAATTATTATTGACTTAAATTATAATATTTATAAGTAGTTATTGTACTTAGTGAACAATTTAATTCTACATAAGTGGGGATATCGTTGTTGGAAAAGACAAAAATGACAAAGAGCGCGTCAATCGTATCAACTACGAAATTTGCGTACTGCAAGCATTGCGCGAGCGGCTGCGCAGCAAGGAAATCTGGGTCGTGGGCGCCGACCGCTTCTGCAACCCAGATGAAGACTTGCCCACCGACTTTGAGACCAACCGTGCAGCTTACTATGAAGCGCTGAAGCAGCCGCAAGACACTGAGACATTCATCGACGGATTGAAGAAAGCGATGACGGAAGCCCTATTCATTCTGAACCAGGGAATGCCAAAGAATCCGCGTGTCAAGATTCTGGATCGAGGAAAAAACCGTATTTGCATAACTCCGTTGGATGCTCAACCAGACTCGGAAAACCTTAAACATCTGAAAGCTGAAATATTTGAGCGCTGGTCATCCACCAGCTTATTGGATACTCTCAAAGAAGCCGATTTGCGAGTAGGTTTCACAGACTTGTTTCAAAGCAGTCGGCAACGCGAAACGCTGGATCGCGACACCTTGCAACGTGTCCCTCCGGTAAGCATGCATGAAATCAGATAACTTTATTGCTAACCTTAGCTCCCAATTCAACCCGATTAGGAGAGCATCTGATGAGCAATGCAGCAAAAGCCGTGAAAGCGAGCCATGACGAGAGCATGAAACAA
>CAIRBC010000445.1 GCA_903876685.1 uncultured Nitrosomonadales bacterium
TAACCTCAAATGTAATAATGAACTGGAAATTGCCCAATTTATTTATACGTGAAGAGGGATCGATTGTCTAGCTATTTTTATTTTGTAATTGCATAAAGTGTAAACCGAGAAATGAAGGATGCCAAATTTTTTACGAAAAATCTAATAATTGGATTATTATGCAGGGTGGAATTTTTTAATTGAGTGGCTCAAGGCGAAGGTCAAGTTTACCTTGCAAACTCTATATTTAATTGTTAATCAAGGTGAAACAATCACTTAAAGTTAAAACACTTGCCGCCGCTAAAGCGCTATTTATGACGCATGGTTATGATGCGGTCGGAATGCGTGACATCGCGAGTGCAATAGGTATACTTCCGGTACAGATTTATCGACTCAAGATGACCAAGTCAGACATTCTTGCCGAGTTGATTATCGATTTGAATCAACTGGAGATTCTGCAACTTCCAGAACTGCTGGCGCGGGTAAATGGCATTACTCTGACTGACAAAGTTTGTGCTTACTTTCGGGAACTTTATGCGCTGGATATACGCTATATGCCGATTCGTTCGGTAGGCGCGGCCTATGGCTGGATGTGGAATGCGGATAACGAAATGAAGATTATCGGGCAGGTGATTCAGTTACTGCAACCGGTCGCTGAATGGATGATGCAAGCCGGTCTGGATCAGATCGAGCCGCGCGGCTATGGGCTTTGGTCGGTTTATTACGTTGGTTTCAGGCGAGCTGCCATTCATGGTGGAAGTGCGGATGACTGCATCCGCGAAATACGTCCCACTATCGAGTTGCTGCTTTGCGCAACTACAAAACCCGAATCGTCGGCGAGCGTAGCCCGGATGGAATGAAATGGAATCCGGGGTTGGCGCTCCATGCAACCTGGTAAATTACACGCGATCCAATTTTCCCGGATTTCGCTCCGCTACATCCAGGCTACTGAACATTTCCGTCCTGTGATTGGTTATAATATGTTCCATATCGGTTAAAGAAACAGGGAATCCACCCTGATCCAGATCGATTTCCCATGAAAAGTCAATTTACCTCGATGATTCTAAAGGAACTCATATGAGACAATTAAGAAGAACCGATTTTGAAGTAGGCAAGCCGCTGCTGTTCTCCATCTTTGACGTAGACGGGAGGATGTTGCTGCGCAGGGGAACGGTGATCAATATGCCTGATCAGTTGGACGAGATGATTGCCAGAGGAGCTCAGTTTAGAGAAGAGAATGTGCAAGCTCATGGCAGATCCAGACTGGACGCCAAAGAATTCCAGGAAACTCCCTTCAAGCGCTTCAATCAACTTAGCCTGAACCTGACGCATATGTTCAGCACGATACTCAAGAGTCCGGAAAAAATTGACGTACAGGCTCGAATTATTAAAATTTCGCAGACAATTCAAGAGTTAAATCAGGAAAATAGTGACAGTATTCTGGCTGCAGCCTATCTGGATCTACATACACCGCCCCTAATACAACATCAGATGATGGGTGGACTATTAACCGAAATTATCGGCCTTGGTCTGGGACTGGAGCGTGAACAGAGGCGGTCGCTGGTCTGCGCTGCGCTAACGCGTGATCTGGGACAGGCACTGCTTCAGCCTGAACTGGACAAATACCAGGGACAACTTCCTGAGTCACTGCTAAAAATGGTGCATCAACATCCGGACAAAAGCATCGAACTATTAAAACAAGCTGGCGTAAACGACCCGATCTGGTTTAAAGCCCTGCAACAACATCATGAGCGACTGGATGGCAGCGGCTATCCAGCGGGACTGAAAGCCGAGCAGCTATTAATAGGCACTAGAATACTGGCCGTTGCAGATACTTACAGCGCGATGATAAAACCGCGCAGTTTCCGTGCTGCCTATTCTCCCCAAACTACCTTGAAAGCCATATATTTAAAAAAAGATATGCTGTTTGACGACAAGGTGGTACGCATCCTGATTAGCAAGATAGGACTGCTGCCGCCCGGCTCCATTGTTAAATTAAGCTGTGGTGAAATTGCCGTCGTCAAAAGTTTTATTGAAAAAGATACCAATACCGTTGTGTACACTATTTATGGCAAAACCGGCACACTGCTGATGGAGCCGGTTGCCAGGAGCACAGCAAAAGCTGGCTATGCGATTTCAGGATTGGTGCCACATGAAGAATGCCGCTCTGCTTCTATCATCATGCAGCAGGTTTGGGACAAAAAATAAGGCATCCTTCATTTCAGTCCCAAAGTAGTTGACACTTTCGATGACAAAAAA